>JARLGN010000013.1 GCA_031292775.1 Acidobacteriota bacterium
GGTGATTACGTTCACCACGACAAGCGCTGGGGCGGTCCGGAAAAAGAAGACGGATCGGATGGATTTCAAATTTATGAAAACGGCGGGGCCACGGCCTGCTACGCCTATTTCACCATGCAAGCCTTGTACCAGTTGGGATGGCGCAAGGACGCCGACGCCATTCTATTTCCCATGCTCAAAGGGTTTGAAAAAGGCGGGTTTCAAGGCATGGGTTCGAATGGCATGACGAACGATTGGAAAGCCTGGGATGGCACTCCGCATGGGTATGAAGGCTTGCTGGTGGATGGCTACCAGGCGCTGCTGGCGGTGCTGTCGCGTTGAACGGACGGCGCGGCAACTGTTCGCGTCCAAATGCCCGGGCACGAATCGGGGCTATACCAGGACGCACTCCACCTCGTGGATTGCCTGGCAGTCCTTCTTGCGAGCGGATTGCACGACGGAAGCAGCCCCATCCCTGGCCCCGCATCCTCCCATTAGATCGCGAAGTCTTAGCCGTGCTTTGTGCAATTGTGATTTCGATGTCCCCTCGCTGATGCCCAGCAATATTGCAATCTCATCGTGCCGGTAGCCTTCCAGATCGTGCATCAGGAAGATTTCCTTATAACCGGATGACAACTGGGAGAGGGCCACCTCTAAACTTATTTTATCGATAGGGCTTTCGCTTGGCGCGGCAAGTCTGCCTGCCACCGCAGCCACGTCATTGGATCCATCCTCTGACGCCACCGGGCCGTCCAGGGAGGTCACGTCACTTCGCCACCGGCGCTGACGGCGGATTTGCATCAAGACCGTATTGACTGTCAGACGGTGTAGCCAAGTGGAAAAGCTGGCCTCCCCTCGAAAGGTATCGGCCTTCCGGTAGAGCTGAAGAAAGACCTCCTGGGTTAAGTCTTCCGCGTCCTCCCGATTCCCCAGCATGCGCATACACTGGCGATACACGCGGCGCCCATAGGTTTGGTACAGAACATCAAACTCCTCCACCAAACTTGACTTGGGGGATTCCTGGAGCTGAGGCTGGCGCGGCCGCCTGGAGTGCACGGACGTGTCGGGCACCACCTCCGGCATAGTGGGATTAACATCGGATACATAAGGCAGGCGAATTGCCCCTCGCCCGCCAGTCAGTACAGAAATTGCCATCGGATCCCCAATAGAGCGCCTGCGGGAATAGGCCTCGGTCCCGTCAATGGTTTTAAAGCTCATGTTCTGATCGGGCCTTTCGAACCCATGAAGCATCTCGTTCTCAGCATCAACATCCGTGTCAATGACCGGTGACTCCAGAATTGCGTTCACAGAGTTACCCTCCATTCCTTTTGATGTGCCGGACACGGCGATTTCAATGATGGAGGCGAAAGAGCCCTCCGCCTGTCCACGACAGAGAGCATCGAGGCAATAGCGGAAAGCCCATTCGCACTGTATGTTCCCCTGCGAGTCGACATATGAACTCCCAGGCACAGGAACCATCGATTGATTAGAGCTAATCAACGTGTCGGAGACTCTCCCGTTGGAGGAAGAGACACGTATCCTGCAAAAGGACTAGGAAAGGGGTGGTGCTCGTAAACCGTGCGATTGGGGAACGCCGGCAACTTCCTGGAGATCAAACTTAATGGGGGGAAGATTATAGACAACTGCAACAACTACAATTCGAGGGGCAGGCCGGTAATCATCGATGGCAACCGGCGCTAATTCGTCGCCGCCAGACTGCACCATGCGGCTGACTTTCGAGGTATGCCATGAGGCAGTGTCACGATGTTCCCGCCACACTCGGGATTCGGTGGCGAGAACACTTACACTCACGATCAGAAGGGCGATTGCGACAAAGATAATCCGCCCCATTGCGGGCGCAATGGAATTCTCACCACGGGCTGCGCATCGAATAAATCTAACCAAACTGGACACCCCTGACGGCACTCGCCACCAAATCTGGCGTAGGGTAATTCTACGTCAACTCAACACAGACCGCAAAGACATTTGGATTCTAACACCTATTGCTGGCCGACTACAGAAGACTGCCCGTTGTTGGGAAGCCAACTGCCACATAAGCGTTGCCCGAAAAAACGAGGGGAGCCCCCTCTCTACCCCCGACGCAACTTTTCACCTGACAAGGGGTTATAATCCAACTGAGGGCGCTTTACAGCAACAACCAGCGCAACGATTCTTACGGCAGGAGGGCACACCACAGCCCACCAGCCTGTGAAATCATTGCTTTCAAAGGCTTCTCTATGAAGGAAAAAGTCAGTTCGACGCTTCCTCCCGAACTTACTGCCTGGCACTTTCTCAGCAGGACGACCTTTGGCCCCCGTCCCGCAGACTTGGAAAGGGCGAAGCAGGCAGGGATTGCCGCCATCCTTGAGGAACAACTCCACCCTGAAAGGATTGACGATGCCGGCGTGGAACATCGGATCGCCTCGCTTCCCACGCTGTCGATGAGTCCTGCGGAACTGATGGAGGACTTCCCTCCCCCCAAGCAGGCCAAAAATCAGCAGGCGAGGCGCGACGAACCGGCTTCGCGCCAATCGATGGCTCCCAATCAGGTGGGGTTGGCCAAGCCGGCTCCTTCCACCATGGCCCCGGCAATGGAAGCCGATGCGCCCCGCCGCATTCTGATGGAGCTTGGCCGTGCGCAATTATGGCGCGCCGCCTACAGCCAATGTCAGCTGCAGGAAGTGATGGCTCATTTCTGGATGAACCACTTCAATATTTATGCCGCCAAGGGCGTGGACAAGTGGCTCCTGACTTCCTTTGAGAACGATGCGATCCGGCCCAATGCTCTGGGCAATTTCTCCCAATTGCTTGCCGCCACGGCGCAAAGCCCGGCGATGCTCTTCTATCTGGACAACTGGCTCAGCGTCGCCCCCAATGCCGCAGGCGGCAATCGCGCTCCCAAGGGCCGGCGAGGGCCGTTTGGGCTTGGCGGACCTGGTTTTGGCGGCGCGGCGGAAAAGACCAAGGGGCGTCCGGCCGGCGAGCGCCGGGGTCTTAACGAAAATTATGCGCGTGAGTTGATGGAACTCCACACCCTGGGCGTGGACGGCGGGTACTCCCAGCAGGATGTCCGGGAGATAGCGCGCTGCTTTACCGGTTGGACCATCGATCGCCCGCGCCAATGGGGCGGATTCGTCTTTCGCCCGCGCCTGCACGACTACGGCACGAAGGTCGTCCTGGGCCACAAGATTTCGGGCCGTGGCGGAGTGGAAGATGGCGAAAAGGTGCTGCAGATCCTGGCGGCTCACCCTGCCACAGCCCAATTTATTTCTCTCAAACTCTGCCGCCACTTCGTTGCCGATGAGCCTCCGGCATCCGTTGTTGACCGCACCGCTCACACGTTTCGGCACTCCGGCGGCGACATTCCTTCAGTCATGAGAACCATCCTGACGTCGCCTGAGTTCAACTCACCCGAGGCCTTCCGCGCCAAGGTGAAATCTCCCTTTGAGCTCGTGGCCAGCTCTTTACGCTCATTGGGCGCTGAAACTGACGCCGGCGAACCATTGATGGGCATGATTATGCGGATGGGTCAGCCGCTCTTCCTTTACCAAGCTCCCACAGGCTTCCCCGATCGTGCCAGCAATTGGATCAACTCCGGCACGCTACTGGCGCGAATGAATTTTTCCATGGCTCTGGCGTCCAACCGGATTCGCGGAACGCAACTCGACCTGCAAGCCCTGACCCCATCCGACGACGCGCAATCCGTTTGGGAGAATTTAGTGCAGCGAACGCTGGGCGGAGCTGTCGCCCCTGAAACTCAGGCGGCAGTAATGAAGAGCTTGGACGAATTGGGCAGCACGGCTGGAGGCAGGGGTTTTCCCAAGACCACGCTGATGGCGGCACTGCTCCTGGGTTCGCCGGACTTCCAGCGGAGGTAGAACCAGGAGCTTAAGGGTAATGGGTGAGGGTAAAGGGTAAGGAACAGATTCTGGGAATTCTTAAGTTTGTCCTCAGCGCCTCTGCGACTCTGCGGTAAGGAAGATCGAACGACTTCGAGGTCACGATGAGCATATCCCGACGTTATTTTTTGAAAAACACGGGCCTGAGTCTTTTCGGAGCGGCGGTTGTTCCCAGTTTTCTGCGGCGGGCGGCCTACGCGATGGAGCAACCGGGACGAAAGAAGATCCTAGTGGCCATCTTCCAGCGCGGCGCGGCCGACGGCCTGAACATCGTGGTCCCCTTCGGCGAAAAGAATTACTACTCCATGCGCCCGTCCATTGCCATCCCGCAACCCTCGCAGCGGAGCGAAAGCGGCCCGAGCGCCATTGATCTTGACGGTTTCTTCGGGCTGCACCCCAGCCTGTCCTCGCTGAAACCGCTGTTCGATGCGCGCCACCTGGCCGTAATCCACGCCGCAGGCTCGCCTGACAGCACGCGCTCCCACTTTGACGCGCAGGATTACATGGAATCAGCGACGCCCGGCGTAAAGGCCACTCCCGACGGCTGGCTGAACCGCTTTTTGCAAAGCGCTCCCCACACGGATGCCACGCCCTTTCGTGCTGTAGCCTTTTCTGCCTCCACCCCACGCACGATGATGGGAGCCGCACCCTGCCTCTGCACGCAAGATTTGCAGGGATTCCACCTGGCGGGCAAGGCCAACCGCGGAGCGCAACTGTTGGCCAGTGCCTATGAAGAGATGTACGCCTCCGCCTCCGATCGTCTGCTTTCGAGTACGGCACGCGAGACGTTTGAAGCCATTTCCACCTTGCAGCGCATTCAGATTGGCGAGTACCAGCCGGAGAATGGCGCGCAATATCCCCGCGGCCCTCTGGGAAAGAGCTTGCAGCAGATTGCCCAACTCATCAAATCTGATGCGGGGCTGGAAGTTGCGTTTGCGGAAGCCGGCGGATGGGACCACCATGTGAACGAAGGCGGGGTTAATGGCCAACTGGCAACACGCCTGAAGGACTTCGGCGATTCCCTCGCCGCTTTCTATAACGACATGGGAGACCGCATGGCAGACATCACCGTACTCACCATGTCCGAATTCGGACGCACCGCCCACGAGAACGGAAATCGCGGCACGGACCACGGCCACGCTCATGCAATGTTTGTTCTGGGCGGACCGGTAAAAGGGGGGAAGGTTTACGGTGACTGGCCGGGGCTGAAGGATCATCAACTTCATGAAGGGCGGGACTTGGAACTCACCACCGATTTTCGCGATGTCTTCGCGGAAGTGGCCACCCGGCACCTTGGCGTAAAGGACTCAGGCGGAATCTTCCCCGGGTACGCCGTTTCCCCAAAAAGGTTTCGCGGTTTTCTGGGATGATCCGAACGCAATTCTCTCCAACGCTTCACGGCAGAGGCGCGGAAGCGCGGAGGTTGATGTTGCATCGCGCAATCAATACAGCAGTCCCTTTTGCAACGGTCCTTCCGCCCGGCCCAGCGGCTCCAGAAGTTGCTGTGCTCCCTTCGCCATCAACCCCAGTTCCGATGCTGTCTGGAACCACAGGAAACCCTGGTCCACGGCCTTCTTGATTTGGTCGTGCCCCTTAACCGGCAAACCCACCGGCTTGTTATTCGCCTTCCCCGCCGCCAGCACTTTCTGCACCGCTTCCTGCACGTGGGGATGGTCCGCTTGCCCGCGATAACCCATGGAGAACGACAGGTCGCTGGTGCCGATGAA
>JARLGN010000061.1 GCA_031292775.1 Acidobacteriota bacterium
CGTCGAGATCACTTTTGAGGATACCGGCCCGGGAATTCCCGCCGAACTGCGCGCGCAGATCTTCAACCCCTTCTTCACCACCAAGGAAACCGGTGTGGGATTGGGGCTTTCCATCGTCTCCAAGATTATCGACGACCACCATGGGTGGATCCGCGTGACCAGCGAACCGGGCAGCGGTGCGTGCTTCCGGGTGTTTCTGCCCACAAGCGGACCGACGTAGCGGCAGGCTCACCCCGCCATTTGGGGAATGATTTCAACCTACGATGGCAGCGTAAAGCCGCCGCTACTTCATCTTTCGCCGGCGAGCTAAAGTCAGCGCCTATTATGGCTTAAAGGCCTCGCCACCATGCGGCGAGAATTGGGTCAGGGCGCTATCCAGCGGCCGGCTCGCGGTCGGCACCGGCACCACTCCTTTAAAGAGGATGTCCTCCGGCGAGAGTTTGCGCCCGTAGAGCTTTTCGTTCGATTCCTCGTCCTGCTTCAGGATCTGCCCGTCGAGTGAGACACCGGCAAAAGCGCCGCGCGAGCGCGAGTAGGTAAGGATTTCCGCATGGAGCTGCAGGTCTGTGGCGCCTTCCGCGCTGCGGCCCACCGGCCCGCCGGCAGCCGAAGCGTCAGCACCAATCTTGGTTTTGTCATGCAGAAGCTTTTCCGCGCCCCGGCCATTCATCACCAGTAGGACGAAATCCGTAGCCTGACCGCCGAGCTGGAAACCTATATTGGCGCCGCCCACGGTGAACATCGAAGGAGCTCCCCAGGGACCGTTCCCTCCGGTCCGGCAAACCAGCGCCCCCCGGCCATAACTGCCGCCCAGGCCCAAGGCCACCTTCTTTTCAGAGGGGATAACGCCCACACAAACCGCCTTGTTCAGCAGGTCGTGCGGAATACCCTTTTCCGGAGTCTTCATAATATCGGTGATGACTTCCGCCGACTTCTCCAGTCGCTCCGCTTCCTTGTCAGCAGCCATGCCAACACGCGCACTTCCACACAAGACAAGGGAGAGACCTATCGCCAATCCGTATCGCATGTACAAATCCTCCACGAAAATTTGGAGTTGCGAAAATTCGCAACCATTGAGTTTGATGCGTTCAGCCCTCAAAAAATGTCCTGATTACTATTTTGCCACACGCTGGAGACAACGGCAGGAAAGATTTCCGGGAAGTGCGGGCAAAGCCCGCCTTGGAGCGCGGCCGCGAAGCTGCCGCCTATTCGCCAGGGTGATCGGCTCGCGAATTGAGCGCGATCGCCGCAGCTACGGTATTCCAAGGCGGGGGGAACTGCTCCCGCACACCAAGGCGCTTCGCGCATGGGCATATAAAAGCGCGCGCCAAGCAGCCACGATTGATGCCAGGCCCTCATGCATCGATAACGAATCTACGTAGAACACGACGGGGGAGGGAGCTACTCAAACTCGCGCAGGTCAATTCCCTCCAATTCCGGATCGTACGTCTGACCGGAGGCCAACAGCTCGTCCCAGGTTATTTCCCGGTGGCTATACGCAGCCTGGCGCCCCAGGATGATACTGAGCGTTGTTTCCGCTCCCATGCCGGCCTGGTTGTGAAACTTGCCGCTGGTAATGCTTTCGATGAAAGCTTTTTCCTTTTCCGGGTCGGCACGCTCGAGAGCATCATGAAAGACTCCCGCGGCATTGTTCGCGACCGATTCGTCACCGGATGCGTAGATGTTGGCGTGCCCCCGCCGCGACGACGCGGGGCCGATGCTGCCCTCCCACTCCCACGGTTTTTCACCGTAGATTCCCACTACGCCTTTGTAGTGCAGTTCAGCGGTCCCTTTCGCACCAAACAAGCGAATGCTGGCGTCGTTCAACGCATCGCCCGCCTGAAACGAATTGAGATTCAGATGGATGTCGTTGGGATAGGTCAGGGTGACGTCAAAGTGGTCCCAACAATCGCCGGCGTCTTCTTTCACATTTCGCCCGCCCGTGCCAATGGCCTTCAGCGGGTGTGCCTCCAGCATCCAATTGCACAGATCCACCAGATGAATGCTCTGGTCCACAATGATGTCGCCAGACATAACGCGGTCCCAAAAGAACGTCCGGATGCGGCGCTCAAGAGGCGAGGCGTTGGGAAACGGCGGGTAGAAGACGCCAGTCGAATGATAGTAGGCGGCGCCGCAGGCGATCTTACCCAGCGCTCCCCCTTGAATCCGGCGTGCCAGTTCAACATACGGGGGCGCGTGGCGGCATTGGAAGCCGACGTCGAGACTTAAACGGTTCTGCACCTTGTCCCCGATCCCCATCACGCGTTTGCAGCCAGTCACATCCACCGCCACGGGCTTTTCACAGTAAACGTGCTTGCCGGCATCAACGACGGCCTCCAGGTGGCCGGGATGAAAAATGTCGGGCGTGGAAATCTGCACCATGTCGATGTCGGGACAGTTGGCCAGGGCCTGATAAGCGTGCGGGCCGCGAAACAGCAGCTTGGAGTCAATCCCGGCATAGCCATGCCTGGCGGCAACGGCATCAAAGTGGTGCTTTCCCTTCTCCAACTGGTCCGGAAACAGATCGGCCAGAGCGGTCACGCGTGCCGGGGTGTTGTTGGCAAACGATGTGGCCACGTGTGTGCCGCGATGCCCGCAGCCGAGCAAGCCCAATCGAATCGCCGAGTTCGCCGCAGTCCCGCGCACAAGTTCCGGCTTCATGATCATGATGCCCGCCGCACCGGCCGCGCCGAGGAATTGCCGCCTCCCCATCTTCTCGTTAGGTAGTGTCATTGTCTCCCTCTTATAATTTCAGCATGATTTTTACTGCCCTCAGGCGATCCCTTCCAACCGCAATCCACTATGGCCGCAGTCCCGCGCCGCACCTCCGGCACTGGGACCGGCGGCGGGCGTTGAGTGTGTGGCAATGAGGGCAGGTCAGGTACATGGCGCGCGCAAACAGTTGAGTAACGACGGCGCTGAAACCCAGGATGCCCACCGCGAAAGCGATGTTCAGCAGCGTCTGGCGCATAATTCAAGTACTCAGCTTTCAGCTATCAATTAATGCCTTCAGCTAACGGCTGACCGCTATTTTACCAGCGATGCCCGCGCCGCTCGGACTGCTTCCACGTACAGTCGCGCCGTGGCGGCAATCGCGTCAAATTTGTGTTCGCGCAGGGATTTGAGATCCACCAGTTCTCCGCCCACGGCCACGGCCGCCGCGCCCGCCTTGATGAAATCGGGCGTCGTCTCAAGATTAACCCCGCCTGTGGGCAGCATTTCAATTTGCGGAAAGGGTCCCTTGAGAGCTTTGATGTACTTGGCGCCGCCGACCGGGCCGCAGGGGAAGATCTTCACCATATCCGCGCCCGCTTGCCATGCGGTGACGACTTCCGTCGGTGTCAACGCGCCCGGCATGCAGGGTATGCTGTAACGCCGCGCCAACTCAATGACGTGGAGATTGAGGGCGGGAGTAACGATGAACTGCGCCCCTGCCAGCAATGCCGCACGACCCGTTTCAGTATCAAGAATCGTGCCGGCCCCCAGCAGAACTTTGTCACCAAACTTGTCCGCCACCTTCTCCATAACCTGAAGGGCGTGGGGAACGGTCATAGTAACTTCGAGGATGCCGATACCACCCGCAATAATCGCCTCCGCGGCGAGCAAAGCGTCTTCCGCCGAAGGTGCGCGCACAATCGGCACCAGGCCGATTTCGCGAATCTGTCCAAGTGCTTTTTCTTTAGTCCAAGACATAATGTTCTCCCTTGTTTGGTATCAGGCACCAGTTGTTAGGTGTCAGGTATCAGGTGCCAGGTGTCAGAAAAAAGACGAAACTCGAAATTCGAAACTGGTGAACGCCACGCCGAATTTCGAGTTTCGAGTTTCGAATTTCGAGTTTCTGCCCTGTCACCTGGCACCGGATACCTGACACCTTCTTTCTCACCGCGCTACGTGCAGGCGGGAACCTTTGAGCAAGCTCTCCACTTCCGCCATGGTTGCCCGGTTAAAGTTTCCGGGCATTGAATGCTTCAGCGCGCTGAAGGCGTTACCGTAACGGACCGCAGCTTGGTATAACCCCTTCATCAATCGGCTTGGATAAAACCGGTACTGAAGGAATCGCCGCCTCCCAGGCGGTCCGCAATTTCCAGTTCGTACTTCACATCATCGTAGAATGTGCCGCCAGCATTAGCAATAGCGGTGAAGTGTCCGCACCTGACTGAAGAGCCCGATTCTCCGCCAGATGACCCCGGGAATTTTGCGGCAGACGGGAAACCCCTGTGCTCGTCAGGCCCAGGCGGGTCGCCCCCTCCGCAACGTTCAGCTCTCCGCCACCCTCCTGAATGTGCAGCGCGGCGGCGAAAGGCGGATCATCGCTTCACCAAGAGTTACCACGTCCGGCATCACGCCCACCACGTTCGGGCCGCGCTCGACAAACGGTCAATTACTATAGGATGTTTGGGAAGGAAGGTAGACCCTTTTTGATCCACCCTTGCTGGATGGCTGTCCGGCAAAGGCGAGTGTTTCACGGCATTCCAAGAAAGCGCCCTACGCACCTCACGTTCTTGACTTTGCACTAAGCTGCGGCATACATTGACAGACTGTCTTCCCAAGGACCGATAATACTAAGATTCGGAGTTTGACGCCCGTGCTTAAAGAGCCGGACAAGACCATATTGGACACTATCATCTCCACGCGCCGGCGGACGCTGGAGGAAAGGCGTTTGGCTGTTCCGCTCGAGCGCGTACAGCAGATGGCGGAGGCGCGGCAGGAACGCCGGGATTTTGCCGCGGCACTTGCTTCCCACGCGGACGGGTCGCAGGGACTGCGCGTGATCGCGGAACTCAAGCGCGCTTCGCCCTCGCGGGGGCTGCTGCGCAAGAATTATCGCCGCCGCGAAATTGCTTTGGGATATGCCCGCGGAGGCGCAGCGGCGCTTTCCGTGCTGACGGAAGAGCGGTATTTTCTGGGTTTCACGCGTGACCTCACGGAAGTGCGCAAGGCTGTAGAGATTCCGGTGCTGCGCAAGGATTTTATCCTGGATAGTTACCAGGTTTATGAGTCGGTGGCGGCGGGTGCGGATGCGCTGCTTCTGATTGTGGCCGCGTTGCCGGATAACGACCTGCGCAGCCTGCTCAATTTGTGCGAACAATTGCGAATCGCCGCCCTGGTTGAGGTCCATACGGGGGCGGAATTGGAGCGAGCGGTGGCGGCGGGCGCCCGCATCATCGGCGTGAACAATCGCAATCTAAAGACCCTGGAAGTGAGCCTGGAAACGTCGGTTGAATTAGGCGCGAAGATTCCCCGCGGATGTTTAGCCGTAAGCGAAAGTGGCATCAAAACGGTCACGGATCTGCGGCGCATCCAGGAAGCGGGCTTCCATGCCGTGCTCATTGGGGAACGCCTGATGGCGCAGCCGGATCCGGGCAGGGCACTGGGTGAGCTATTGGCGGATTTTGCCTGGAAACCCGCCTCACGCGAAATTCGAAACTCGAAAGTCGAAACTCGCTGAGAATTTCGGGCTTGCCCGCGCAAGCAGGCTGCTAATTTCGATTTTCAAATTTCGAGTTTCGAATGCGGACACGGGTAAAGATTTGCGGGATCACCCGCTGGGAAGACGCGCAACTTGCCGTCGATCTGGGCGCGGCGGCGCTGGGTTTCAATTTCTATCCCCCTTCGCCGCGGCACATCGATCCGGCGGCCGCCCGCGCCATCGTGTTGAAATTGCCGCCGCTGGTAACGGCGGTGGGCATTTTCGCGGATGAATCGGATGGCGGGCGCGTGGCGAGCGTGGCAAGGGAGGCGAGGATTGGCACCGTGCAGTTGCACGGCCCCCGTTTTCCACCGCTGGAAGGTCCTTTGGCGGACTTC
This sequence comes from Acidobacteriota bacterium, assembly GCA_031292775.1. GTDB lineage: Bacteria > Acidobacteriota > Terriglobia > UBA7540 > UBA7540 > Bog-366. The sequence goes on from JARLGN010000061.1 coordinate 5,809, forward strand.
ACGGTGATTCGCGCCCTGGCCGTTTTGAAAGGATTCCAGGCGGAGAGGCTGCGCGAGCTGGGTGGTGGGACGTTTTTGCTGGATACGTACGACGCGGAACTCCTGGGCGGAACCGGCAAGCCTTTCAACTGGGCCCTGGCCCGTGAGGCCAACCGGTTCGGGACGATTTTCCTGGCGGGAGGATTGACGCCTGAGAATGTTGGGCAGGCGATCCGGGAAGTTCGGCCCTTCGCGGTGGATGTTGCCAGCGGCGTGGAAGCTGCGCCCGGAGTGAAAGACGCGCACAAATTGCGGGCTTTCTTCCAGGAGGTTGAGCGGGCTGATCGGGGAATCAAAGATGGAATTTGACACTTCAACAGGTCCAAATGCGCGCGGGTGGTTCGGCGAATTCGGCGGCCGTTTCGCGCCGGAAACGCTGATGGCTCCCGTGGAGGAATTGGAAGCGGCATACCACGCGGCGCGCAACGATCCGTCGTTTCAGGCGGAGCTGGCACGATTGCTCAAGGATTTTGCCGGTCGCCCGACTCCGCTTTTCCACGCCCGGCGGCTTACGGCTCGGCTGGGTGGCGCGCAAATTTACCTGAAGCGCGAAGACTTGCTGCACACCGGAGCGCATAAGATCAACAATTGCCTGGGGCAGGGATTGCTCGCGCAGCGGATGGGCAAGACCCGCCTGGTGGCGGAAACAGGAGCAGGGCAGCACGGCGTGGCAACCGCTACCGTGGCGGCCTTGCTGGGAATGGAATGCGTCGTGTACATGGGTGAAGAGGACATGGCGCGGCAGGCTCCCAACGTCTTCCGCATGAGAATGCTCGGCACGAAAGTAGTTTCCGTGTCCTCCGGGACGAAGACACTGAAGGACGCCATCAACGAAGGAATGCGCGACTGGGTAACGAACGTCCAGAACACTCATTACCTGATGGGATCGGCCCTGGGACCCCACCCCTACCCCATGATGGTTCGCGATTTTCAACGGATCATTGGCCAGGAAGCGCGCCAGCAGGCACTGGAAAAAGTGGGGAGACTACCGGATATGCTCTGTGCCTGCGTGGGTGGTGGGAGTAACTCCATCGGGTTGTTTTACGATTTCATTCCCGACGCGACCGTGAAGATGGTGGGGGTGGAGGCGGGTGGCCGCGGACCCAAATTGGGTGAGCACGCGGCGCGCTTTGCGGGCGGCAGACCCGGCGTGCTGCACGGCTCATACACCTACGTATTACAGACGGAAGATGGCCTGATTGCCAACACGCACTCGGTTTCCGCCGGGCTTGACTACGCTGCCGTGGGGCCCGAGCACTCCGAACTGCATCGGCGGGGGCGCGTGGAGTACACCCACGTAAGCGACCAGGAGGCCCTGGAAGCAACAACGCTGCTGGCGCGCGTGGAGGGAATTATCCCTGCTCTCGAATCAGCACATGCTATCGCCGAGGTCATCAAGCGCGCGCCCGGAATGCCGGCAGACAAGTTTATTATCGTGAACCTCTCCGGCCGCGGTGACAAGGATCTGGGGATTTTTCAGACGGAAGGGATTCTGTGATTTTGGATCTTGGATTTCGGATTTTGGATTAGATCTTCGACCGAATTGTAAGCCTTACTATTCTTGATTTTGGCTATTGTGTTTTAAATCTTGAATCTTGGATTTTGAATCTTGAATCAATCACAACCTACAACCCGCGTTGCAGCCCGGTTCCAAAAATTACGCGAAAATGGCGCCAAAGGATTGGTCGTCTATCTGACGGCAGGCGATCCCAGCCTGGATGCCACAGGGGAACTGCTTTTAGCGCTTGACCGCGCCGGCGTGGATGTTATTGAGTTGGGCGTTCCCTTTTCCGATCCGCTGGCGGATGGACCGGTCATTCAGCGCGCTTCGGAGCGGGCGCTGCGCGCCGGCACCACTCTGCGCAAGATCCTGGAACGCTTCCCAAGCTGGCGCCGATCCGTGCAAGCACCCATCATTTTGTTCAGCTATTTCAATCCCATCCTGCAACTTGGCTTGGAGAAATTTGCGACTACCGCGGCGCAAGCGGGAGTTGATGGCGCGTTGGTGGTGGATTTGACCGTGGAGGAGGCCGAGAGCTACGTTCGGGCCATGCGGGAGCGGAATCTGGACACAATTTTTCTGGCATCGCCCACATCCACGGATGCGCGCCTGGAGCATGCGGCACAACTTTCCACAGGTTTTTTGTATCTTATCTCGCGTACCGGCGTTACGGGTGAACGAACGGAAATATCTTCCAGCGGGCGGTTGTTGACGGAGCGCGCGCGCCGCCTTACCTCTCTGCCGCTCGCCATGGGCTTTGGAATCTCCACCGCGGCGCAGGTTCGCGAAGTCCAGTCGCACGCCGATGCCGCCGTCGTAGGCAGCGCCGTGGTACACGCGATTGAAAAACGGTTTTCCCACGAGGGGCCGGCGGCGATTCAAGAGTTCGTACGGGAACTCAAATCCGGGACGGAGGTTCCACCCGCATGAGCGATCTCGCCGGCTGGCGTAAGCGCATTGACGAGATTGACCAGCAATTGGTGAAGCTCCTGAGCGAGCGGGCACAGTGCGCGCTGGAGATTGGGCATTTGAAAAAGGCCATGGAGCTCCGCACCTGGCAACCGGAGCGCGAGGCCGAAATCCTCCGCAACGTCGTAAAGGCAAATGAGGGTCCCCTGGATGACGCTGCCATTCGCCGCCTGTTTGAACGTATTATCGATGAGGCGCGGTCACTCGAACGGCATTCCATGGACGGTGGGAGTTCCTTCAGAAAGGAATGATGCCTTATGGTCGTCGTAATGCAGGAAGGCGCAACCGAAGATTCGGTACAAAACGTTATTAACAAATTGATGGATATGGGATTTGATATACACCGCTCCACCGGGGCACGTCACACGGTGCTGGGCGCGGTGGGCGCAAAGGTGGACTTTGACATCCGCGACATCGAGTTGCTGGAGGGGGTGGAAGAGGTCCTGCGAATTACCGCACCCTACAAGCTGGCCAGCAGGCATTTCCGGCCGGAGGGAACCTTGGTGGCGCTGGACCGGGGCGTCACCATCGGAGGCGAAGAGGTGGTGGTGATGGCCGGGCCGTGCAGCGTGGAGAGCCCCGGGCAAATTGATAGCGTCGCGGCAAGTGTGGCGGCAAGTGGGGCGCGCGTCCTGCGCGGGGGGGCTTTCAAACCCCGCAGTTCACCTTACAGCTTCCAGGGAATGGGCCAGCCAGGCCTGGAGCTCATGCGCCGGGCCGCGGAAAAGCACAACCTGTGCGTGGTCTCCGAGGTCATGGACCACGTCCAAATCCCCATGATGCTCGACTACGTGGACATGCTCCAGGTCGGGGCACGCAACATGCAGAATTACAACCTGCTGAGGGAACTTGGCAAAGTGACCAAGCCGGTGTTGCTGAAGCGGGGAATCTCCGCCACCATTGAGGAATTGCTCCTTTCCGCTGAGTACATCATGGCCGGCGGCAATTACAATGTAGTGCTGTGCGAGCGCGGAATCCGGACCTTCGATACTTATTTGCGGAACACGCTTGATATCGCCGCTATTCCGGTCATCAAAAAACTCTCGCATCTGCCCATTGTGGTTGATCCCTCGCATGGGACGGGCCGACGGGATAAAGTTGCATCGATGGCCCGCGCCTCTGTCGCCGCGGGAGCGGATGGCCTGCTGATCGAGGTCCACAACGATCCGGAAAAGGCGTTAAGCGACGGTGCACAATCCCTCTTTCCCGAGCAGTTCGAGCAACTGATGAAGGAACTGCGAATGATTGCGCCAGCGGTGGGAAGAAGGATATGAGGCACAAGGCTGTTCGCTTGGACTGAACACTAAAAGCTTGTATCCCGCGAGTTCGTTCCTTGAATAACGTAATTTCAGATTTCCAATTTCGGTGCGTGGCAATTGTCGGTTTGGGCCTGCTGGGCGGCTCTTTGGGCCTGGCGCTGAAGAAGGCAGGCTTCGCGGGCCGCATCGTGGGTTATGCCCGGCGCGCCGGGACGCGCGACCAGGCTCTTCGCGCGGGCGCGATTGATGAGGCATTTACAGATGTAACCGAAGCGGTCCGGGGGGCCGATCTGGTGATCCTGGCCACGCCGGTCGCAGTGATTCTCGACCAGCTTCCGCGCCTGCAGCCTCACCTGTCGCCGCAGGCGCTCATCACCGATGTCGGCAGCACCAAGCGGCGGATTTGCAAGCTGGCGGCAGAACTCTATTCTGAGGCGCCGCTGTTTCTCGGCGGACACCCGATGGCGGGCAAGGAGCGATCGGGACTTGAAAACGCCGACGCGCGTCTTTTCAAGAACGCCCGCTATGTGCTAACCCCGATCAAGCAGGAACATCTCAATGACGCCCGTGTCCAGGCGTTTCGCAGGCTTGTAACGGCCATCGGCGCGCGTCCCCTTACCACCGATCCGGCAACCCACGATTTGGCCGTCGCGTATCTTTCGCATCTTCCCCAATTGCTCTCTTCGGGCCTGGCCAGCCTGGTTGAGGAGAAGCACACGAACGAAGGCCTGACTCTGGAAGTGGCGGCCTCGGGATTCCGTGATGTGACACGCCTGGCTGACAGTCCCTACTCAATCTGGCGCGACATTTGCCTTACCAACACCGAGAATATTCAAATGGCGCTGGACGCGCTGATTCAAAAATTGGAGTCCATCAAGTTGCACCTGAGTGGCCGCGAATTGGAGAATGAGTTTCTTGCCGCCCACCGCCTTCGCGACAAGCTAAGGGGTCCGGCAGGTTAGAACAAAACAACGCGCGCCTCTCTTCCGGACGGGACGCAAATTCAACTTTTTGCCACACCAGCACGTTGAACCCGGAGGCCCCTTGAACAAGGTTTATCCGAATGCTGATGCTGCGATTGCCGACCTGCCCGACGGCGCCACGATCATGGTGGGCGGATTCGGGCTCTGCGGGATTCCTGAAAACCTGATTGCGGCGGTGCACCGCAAGGGCGTTCGCAACATCACCGTCATCAGCAACAACGCCGGGGTTGACGGCTTCGGCGTGGGCCAGTGGCTGACCAGCCGGCAAATTACCAGGATCATCGCAACTTACGTAGGCGAAAACAAACTTTTCGAAGAGCTGGTGCTGAAGGGAGAACTTCAGGCCACGCTGATTCCCCAGGGGACCTTTGCCGAGCGCATTCGCGCGGGAGGCGCCGGCATCGCTGGGTTCTACACGCCCGCTGGGGTGGGCACAGTGGTGGCGGAGGGGAAGGAGTTGCGCGAATTTGACGGGCGGAAATACCTGCTTGAACGAGGCCTGACCGCTGATTTCGCTCTGATCAAGGCATGGAAGGGCGACCGCTGGGGGAACCTGATTTACCGGGGGACGGCCCGGAATTTCAATCCCATGATGGCGGCGGCGGCAAAGGTCACGATCGCCGAAGTGGAGGAACTGGTCGAACTTGGGGAACTCGATCCCAATGCCATCGTCACCCCAGGAATCTATGTGAAGCGCATCATTCGGGGTGAAAACTACGAGAAACGCATCGAGCGGCGAATAGTGAGAAAACGAGCCCATGGACAAGCGTGAAATTATTGTGCGGCGAGTAGCGCAGGAGCTGAAAGACGGCTTCTTTGTGAACCTGGGAATCGGCATGCCGACCCTGGTTGCGAGCCACGTGCCCGACGGGGTTGAAGTGGTGCTGCAATCGGAAAACGGTATGCTGGGCGTGGGCCCGTTCCCGTGGGAAGGCGAGGAAGACGCCGACCTGATCAACGCCGGCAAGGAAACGATTTCGGCAATACCCGGCACGGCTTATTTCTCCAGCGCGGACTCCTTTGCCATGATTCGCGGCGGGCACATCGACCTCACCGTGCTGGGGGCCATGGAAGTCGATGAGCAAGGGAGCTTGGCAAATTGGATGATCCCGGGAAAGATGGTCAAAGGAATGGGCGGCGCCATGGATTTGGTGGCCGGAGCAAAACGCGTCATCGTCGCCATGGAGCACAGCACCAAGGATTCGCGCCCCAAGATTCTGAAAAAGTGCTCGCTCCCCCTGACTGGCGTAGGCGTGGTGCATACCATCATCACTGAACTCGCATACATTGATGTAACGCCCCGCGGCTTGGCGCTGAAAGAAATTGCCCCCGGGACTACTCCTGAAGCCGTGCAAGCGCTCACCGAGCCCTCGCTGCGGATCGACCCGAACCTTCGCGTGTTCGCCGTGTGAACAAAATCAAGTCATCAACGGAAGGATCCACTTGCCATGCTGATTTCGAAAATCCTGATTGCCGTGCTCGCCCTAGCGGCCCTGCCCGCAGACCAGATGAGTTATCGCGCGCAGATTGAGAAATGGCGGCAGCAGCATGAACAGAACCTGAAAGCGGAGGATGGATGGCTCACGGTGGCGGGGCTCTTCTGGCTGAAGGAGGGCGAAAGCACCCTGGGGTCTGGCCCTGCGAACAGCTTTGTGCTGCCTCAAGGCTCCGCCCCCGGGAAGGTGGGAACGGTTGATTTCCATGGCGGCAAGACGGTTTTCCACGCTGCGCCCGGCGTCGCCGTAACCGTGAACGGCAAAACAGTGACCACAGCCTCGCTCGCCGATGATTCAATAGGATCGCCCGACGTCTTGCGCGTGCGTAGTCTTTCCATGTTTGTTATTCATCGCGGGAATCGTTTTGGAATTCGTCTGAAGGATAAGGACAGCGAAGCACGCCGTAAGTTTACGGGCACCCATTGGTTTCC
>JARLGN010000001.1 GCA_031292775.1 Acidobacteriota bacterium
CGCGGGGGTATTCGCGACATTGAATTTCTGGTGCAATGCTTGCAGCGGCTGCACGGTTTGCAGGATCACTGGGTGCGGTCGGGGGGAACTCTTTTCGCGCTGCGCAAGCTCAACGACAAGGGCTGGCTTACCAACCGGGATTATGCCGGCTTGACGGGCGCATACGAATTCCTGCGCAAAGTTGAGCACCGGGTGCAGATGGAAGCGGGTCAGCAGTCGCACCGGATTCCCACCGATCCCGGCGCCCTCGACCGGCTGGGGCGCAGGACAGGCATTGAGACGGCGGCAGGCGAGCGTCCGGGCGATGTCCTGCTGCGCAAAGTTCGCGAAGCGTTTGCCGTGGTGGACGAAATTTACCAGCGCGTCATTCATCCCCGGGAGGCGGACGTGCCGGGAACAGTCTTTGAGCTGAAGCCTGCTCCCACGCTCCTGCCGGATGCCGGGCGCCAGTCATTTGATTCGCTGCTGAGCTTCCTGGATATTCAAGCCCCGGAAATGTCACGCATTGTGCGCGAAGCGGAGCTGCCGGAGAGCGCGCGGCGGAATGCCATTCGCTTGCTGACGGCCATGGCTACTTCGCCGGAACGATTTGCCGCGGCGGGTGCCAAGCCCGCCAGCTTGCGGCGCGCCGTGGAAGCGTCGGGCACCAGCGCCTACCTTACGGAATTGCTGGTTCATCATCCCGAGGATATGGAGACTCTCGACTCGGCCGGACTGGCGCCCTCCGACGGTGGGGCGGCGGGGCAGTTGGATATGGGCCTGGAAGATTATTCCCTGCCGGAAGCTTATGCCTGGGCGGCAGAGACCGGGCTGGACCTCCGCGAAAAAATGGCCCTGTTGCGGCGCCAATATCGCGTACGGCTTCTGGAGTTGGGCACCGCGGACCTGGCCTCCGGCGGCTCCGCGTTTGCCATGTTGAAACGTTGGACGTCCAATGCCGCGCGCTGCATTGCCAGCGCCCAGGCGATTGCGCAAAGTTCGTGGATGAGCGAAAAGGCGGCCCCCGGCGAGGTGCCCTTCGTGGTTCTGGGCATGGGCCGGCTGGGATTGAGTGAGTTTGATCTGGCTTCCGATGCCGACCTGGTGTTCGTGGCCGGGCCGGATGCAAGCAGAGAGGATCTGGAACACTGGACGCGCTTGGCGGAGAAGACCATTGAGGTGCTTGCCAGTTACACTCGCGACGGCACTCTATTCCCTGTGGATACGCGCTTGCGCCCGCACGGCCACGAAGGGGATTTGGTGGTGACGCTGGAGGGGCTTCTGAGCTACATCGCCGAAGACGCGCAGGCGTGGGAGTTGCTCACTTATTTGAAGGCCTGCCCCTTGGCGGGGAATCCGCAACTTGGGAAAGCGACGGTGGATCGGCTTCAGGCGGCGATTTACGGCCGCCTTACGGCCTTCGATGATTTTGAAGGTGAACTCCACCAAATGCGGCGGCGGTTGGAACGGGAAGTGGTGGTTCCCAGCAGCAACACCAAGACCACCCCCGGGGGGTATTACGACGTGGACTTTGCTGTCTCCTGCACACGGTTGCGCCACCGTGTAGCGGCCCCGTCCGGAGCCAACATGGTGGAACAGATTGCCGCGCTGCTGGCGGCCGGAGGCCTTTCGCCTGATGATGCCGCCGCCTTGACCGAAGGCGCCGGATTTCTGCGTTCCCTGGATCACATTGTCCGGTTGGTGACGGGGAAGGCCCCGATGGGTTTGCCTGAAAATGGAGCGCACGCGGAAACCGCCGAAACCGTGGCGCGGCGCTGGAACCTGATTTCTGAGGGGCAGACACTGGCAGGCAAGCTGCAGGACACACGACAACATGTTCGGTATGTTTACCGACGGCTGGTGGGCTCAGAGTGATTGTCGATTGCCGATTGATGATTTTCGATTGACGACTAACGATTGCCGATTGACGACGGAATTAAATCGTCAATCGACAATCGAAAATCGGCAATTTGCTAATTTACCACTCGCGGCGGCCACCCCCACGGCCACCACCACCACCGCTTCCCCCGCCGGAATGTCCACGCCCGGGGCCACGGCCACCACCGCCACCGCCGGGGCGACGTCCTCCCCCGCCTCCGCCAAAGTCGTTGCGCGGCGGACGCGCTTCGTTGACGGTTAATCGGCGGCCCTGCAGCGTTTGCCCGTTAAGGCCGGCAATAGCTCGCTCCATGTCCTCGCCCTCAGCCAGTTCGATAAATCCGAAGCCCCGCGATTGTCCCGTGGTCTTGTCGCGAATGACTACGGCCGAAGCAGCCTGAAAGCCTGCGCCACTGACGAACTCCCCCAGTTCACTATCTGTCACTTCGTGGGGAAGATTCCCCACGAACAGCTTTTGCGGCATGAGATGCTCCCGATGGCAAGGCGGCCTCCATCTGCCACCTTCGCCTTTTGAATTTGCACCACCTTAACTGTTTGCGGACCCTGAACCCTGTCGGACCTCGAACCTTATGCGCGCATTTCCGGAAAAGAGCGAGACCCGTCATTCCTGGTGGCCGTAGGTTGAATGAAGTCTTCTCTCTGTACCCAAGCGGGAGATGATCTCATCGCACTCGCCGGCTCCAACTTACCTGCCCGTTCCGTTGTGTTAATACCCGTTCCGGGAATAGCAATTTGTGAAGCGGGGATAATGAGCAAGAGTAGGTCCCCGCCTAATGCCGCCGCGCACATGTGCAGATCCTGTCTTACCCGGATGGCTGCTATGAGATGCGGCGGTAATACCAAATTGCGTGGCCGATTCTAACATGCATTTTGGCTGTCAACAGGAAAAAAGCGGGCAGAATTTAGCCCTGCTCGCCATCTTTGCAAGGTCTTCGAATGCGGTGCTGGGTGCAGCGCAGGTATCCGCAGCCGCCATCGTACGTTGAAATCATTGGGTAAATGGCGGGGTAAACCCGCCGCTACCCTGCGCCCAACAGCTCTGCATCAGCCTGCTATATGGCTGCGTTGCATTAGCTCCCTGAGGGGGTCATGTCCCAGGCCGCGATGGAGCTTACGAGCACGGCCCCCGCTGCATTACACAGACCGACGCCTAAGCTGTCACCGCGCGAAGGATAAATCCTCTGCGTGATGCACTGCCGTCCGTTGGCGAACACCTCCAGCACCGACCGGTCGAGAAAGACCCGTAGCTTCAGAGGTTCATTGGCAGCGAGTGTGAATGGCGCCTCCTGCGCCTGGACTGAGCCGCCTGCTTGGGGAATGCCGCCGGTGCTGAAGCTGGGGTACCGGATAGCGGGATCCAGGCTGGATCTACTGAGGTCTATGCTAAGGGTTTTCGCATGGGGCGAATACACGATGATGGTTCGTTCCGAGCCGTCGGGAGAACAGCGCACCATAAGCCCGAATCCTTCAGAATCTGCCAGCTCGGCCTCTACGGCAATTTCCAGACAGTCACCACGAATATCGTCCAGGATGATCTCGGAATGGGCATAGACGTGGAGACCCTGGCGTTGGCGGTAATTGAGCCGCAGCACCTGTAGTTCAGGCACAGGCTCAACCTTTAGAGTAGCGTCGCTCGCGAGCGACAAAATTCGAGGAAGAGCCATCACTCCGGCCCAGCCCGCGGCACGCTGCGTGGCCTCCGTTCGCTCCTCATAAACCCAGTTGAAGAAGAGGCGGCGTCCCGCTCCGTCGAGCATAGTAATAGCCCCGTTCTGCTGCCCTCCTGGCCAGCACATTCGCCCGTGGCTCTCCGGGTAAAACTTGTCGCCTGCGTAGAGGCCCAAGTAATATTGTGTCCCATGCTTGTGACTGCCGAAGAGCAGCATGTACTTGTTGCCCAGCGGAAAAAAGTTGGGAACAGCACAATCCTCGTCGGCTTCCGTCCAGCGCCGGTCAGATTGGTAAAACGGGTGCAAGTACTGCCAGTTAATCAGGTCAGGCGACCGGAACAAGTAGCCCGTGTCGCCCCCAGCCGGGTCTGTCCTGCCGCACAACACATACCAATGCTCCCCGTGTTTCCATGCGGAGGGGTCAAAGACCCAGTACTTTCCATACTCTGCATCACCCGGCTTCGGAACGCGAATGACGGGGTTCTTCGAATTCTTGGTCCATTGGATCAACTCGTCGTCCTGACTCGTAGCCAGGCAAGTGCCGTCCGGGACACCGTGGTAGATGATTGTTGGCACGCCGTTGTTGACGACCATGCAACCACTGAAACACCCGGCTCCGTCCGGACCATCCGGTGTGGGCGCGAGGGCTACGGGGTGGTGAACCCAATGGACCAGGTCGGTACTCGAAGCGTGTCCCCATTGAATCGTCTGTTTCCAGCGGGCTTCATCAGGATTGCACTGATAGAAAATATGGTACTTACCCTTCCAGAAAATTGGACCGTTGATGTCGTTCATCCAACCCGCTGGTGGGAGGAAGTGATACTTTGGCCGGTGGGGGTCTTTTAGGAATTTTTCCCTCAGCTCTCGCGCGCAGCGGAGCAGCATCTCCGTCTTTTCGATCTCGGCCGGTGTCCCTTGCGGAAGAGCGGGTGTGTTTGGTGCTGCGTGGGTGGGTGCACCCGACGCATCGATGCCCTGCCACAGCCCCAATGACGCGAGTCCAAGATATTTTGCAAATTCCCGACGGCTGCTCTTTTGGCGCATAGCCTGGCACCCCTTTTTCTTTCCTGGCCGACGATAATGTTGTCGCAAACGCTCACATCTAATCCCTTCGGCTATGGGGCGTCAAGCATTTGTCTATCGGGATTGGGAAGGGCAAGCTTAGCGCGGACCTGTTTTGTAGGTCCGCGGCTTTCAGCCTCAAATCCTCGTGTTCGCATCTGCTGGCCAAAACACACTATGAGGAAGAAACGCGAGCGGATGTAAGCCGCGTAGCGGCGGCAGAATGTGGCCCATGGCGACAGCCATGGGAGAAATGCGCAAGAAGACGAACGAGCCCCGGCAGGGGCGACAGAAAACCTGGGCTACACGTCTGACGAAAATGTTCTTCCGCCCCTGCCGGGGCTCGTATAACAACTGCGAGCGCATCTTTTTCCCACGGCTCCCGATCTAAAACATCGGGACAGGTGTCGCTACGGGCCACAATCTGCCGGCCCTGCCGGGCCTAACCACAACTGCCGTTTCCCCATGACTGTGAAAAAATGAACAATCCCACGCCAAGACGCCAAGACTCTCAAACAACAGCTTCCTTGTCTTCTTTGCGCCCTCTGCGACTTTGCGCCTTTGCGTGAAACGCTTTTGCTTGTTCAGGTATTTTTTCACATCTTCTGTCGTCGTGGGCCATACTTTGCCGGCCCTTGCAGATCTAAACCGGGCGGTTCGCGAACCGCCCCTACGAGTAGCTAATGGCCCTGGCCCGAGTGCGTGCCGTCTCCATAGCAATTTTGGCGCCTCGGTGACCGCTCGGCCCCACGGAACATGCGCCGCCCTCCCGACTTTGCTGGGACAGGTTCCGGACGGCGCTACGAATAACCACCTCGTCACCCAGGGCGCCACCCCTCCTGAATCAGGAGGGGAGTTTATCAAAGACAATTTGCCTTCTTGACAATGTAATGCAAGCGGTATAGGCTAGATTTGCGATGAAGGCTTGGCGCGCCACTTCCTCTGGAATACCCACCCACCCTAACGCACGTCCGGATAAAATTAACCAACGAGATAATAGAGTGGGGATTGCTCCCAATAAGTCATTGAATCCAAAGGGAGCACCCACAAAAAGATGTTAAAAATGAAGATTGCTCCCAATGAGTTGTTGAAAACAAAGGGGCAAAAAAAGTGCTCCCAATGAGTTTATGAAAATAAACAAGTTATCCTATTTTCGAGATGACTCAATGAAAATAAAGGGCTTAGGTGAAGTTTATGGTGCAAGGCCTTGGGTGTTGGCGGTCATTGTGATCAAACTTGATTACCAGATCCCGAATTCCCAGGAGGGAAGGAGCGGAAGTTGTGCGTTGACGCGCGGGAGACCATAGGGCATATTTTGAAATGCCGCATGGTCAGACTTATAACGCCGATGGCGCGAGCATGATTGCGATTACAGCAAAAATCCCGATGCGCCTTCCCGATTGCCAAATAGGGCGGACATCGTCCTCCGGGCAGAATAGCGATTTGACATGACTGAACCCTCGATCCCGAATCTTGAAGGTCTGGAGGTGGTGGCGTTTGAAAGCCGCCGCGCTCCGGAAATGGCCGCATTGATTTCCCGGCTTGGCGGAGTACCACGCATTGCTCCCGCGTTACGCGAGGCGCCCCTGGAGGAAAATGAAGCCGCGTTCGCGTTTGGAGATGCGCTCTTTGCCGGGCGCCTGGACGCGGTCATTTTCATGACGGGGGGCGGCGCCCGGGGGCTCATCGAGGTGCTCGAGACGCGCCACGCCCGCGAAAAAATTGTGCAAGCTCTGGCAGGAATTACCGTGGTGGCGCGCGGACCCAAGCCCCTCAAGGTCCTGCGCGAACTCAAAGTGCCCGTCACCATCGCCGTGCCCGAACCCAACACTTGGCGCGAAGTTTTGGAAGAGTTGGATGATAACCTGCCCGCCGGCCCGCGTGCATTCAAGCTTAGGGGCAGCCGTATGGCGGTGCAGGAGTACGGCGTCACCAACAGCGATTTCCTTGCCGGGCTTAAGGAACGCGGCATCGACGTGCTGCGCGTGCCGGTTTATCAATGGACGCTCCCTCAGGATCTTCAGCCTCTGCGCGATGCCATCCAGTCGCTGGTGGAGGGCCGGGTGAAGGTGGTGCTGTTCACGAATGCGGCGCAGGTTGTGCATCTGTTGCAAGTGGCCGCTGATGACGGCGCCGCGGACCGGGTGCTGGAAGCCTTGGACAAGGTTGTGGTTGCCTCCGTGGGCCCGACTTGTAGCGAGATGCTGACGAGTCACGGAATTTCCATTGA
>JARLGN010000471.1 GCA_031292775.1 Acidobacteriota bacterium
AGACGTGGGGAATGAAGATCGGGCCGCCGAAGTTGCCGCCGAAGATGTTGTAGTGGACGTTGGTGAGCGTCCGGGAAATGACTTCCTTGGCGTCGTATGCGGGGGTGCGGTTGAACTCAAACAACTCGCCATGGTACTTCTGCGTGCCGCTCTTGAGCGAAAGGCTCATCGTGGCGCCAGACGAAATACCATAGTCCGGAGGATAGTTCGAGGTCATCATCGTGAACTCGGCGATCGCATCCTGAGAAGGCATGATGTCCATGCCGCCGGCGCCGCCGCGGTCATCAGCCTCGCCGCCGTCGATCAGCCAGATGTTGTGGCTCTGACGAAGTCCGTTGACGCTGATGGTAAAGTTTGCTGCCACTGAGGTGGGGGTGTTGCTGTCGGGCAGAGCGGAGCTTACGCCCAGGCCCAGGGCCGCCAATGCGGCAAAGTTGCGGTTCTCGGTTGCGATATCACTGATCTGCTCGGAGCTGATCAGGGTGCTGACTACGTTGGAGTCGGCCTGCACAGCCAAAGCATCGGCTTCGACTGTAACCGTCTGCGTCTCGGCGCCGACGGTCAGCTTAATGTCCTCACGGGCGGTCGCGGATACGTTGATCGGGATGCCGTTCTGAACATAGGTCTCAAAGCCCTTGGCCGTGATCTTCATGTTGTAGTTCGCGGGGTTCAAACCGGTAATGTCATACAGACCGGTTGCGCCGCTGGTTACCGTCTTGGAGGCACCAGTTGCCGGATCGGTGATCACGATCTTCGCTCCCGCAACGACCGCTCCCGTCTGGTCTGTGACGATGCCGGTGAGCTCGGAGTTGGCCTGCGCATAAACGCCTGCGCACGACAACACAAAGAACACCGCCAACAGGAAAAGCTTGTAACTCGCTTGTCTCATGTGACCTTCCTTTTCAAATTTGCTGCTGTTTGCGTTTCGGACTTCGATCGCTTCCCCTTGGGCCGAAATTGAAGCCGCTTGCGGGATGTCAGGACCGAGACTCCGCGCTGCAGAACCTTCCTGCCTCACCAGTCTCGCCGGATCCGTTCGCATGCCGCTGAAACGGCAAAAGGCCATCCCGGAGACCCCCGTAATGGCGGGGCGCCGTGATAGCTGCCTGCGATCTGATCCGTTTTCTGCCAAATACATCGATTTACCTGAAAGTCCCTGCGCTACGATCGGGCCATTTGAATCGCGCGGATCGTGAATTGTCAAGTAGAAAATCCATTTACCTGCAATTCGCTATCCGTCATCCCGTCTTTTCGGCATTTCCCGAGAACTCATTTCCGCTCTCGATCGCCGCCAGCGTTCTTGTCTGCTGGTATGCGGGTTCCTGAGTCGTTCTATTCCATGCCGAAGCGCTCCTCAGTACCCCGGCAATCCTTTGGCTCCGGACCGCGCTCCCCGGCTGCAAATTCCGCCCGCCGAGGCTTCAAATCAGTCCGTTTTCTACGTGGTATGGAAGAAGTATTTTCGCCTTCTCCAATTTTTGGAATCCCTTTACTCAAACGTTTAAGTTGTGTGAGCTAAAGACTCCTACCATCGAGCCGGGACACATTAAAAGCCCACGCGCGAACGGTTGTCAAGCATGATTTTTAACGGAATAAAACAGACTCCTTCCGGGCTTCGGGATGTCCCCGAAATTCAGAGGAGAAGTGTAATGAAATCCATAAGTTACACCCATGCTCCCGTAGCGCATCCGGCCCCTCGATCCATCTCCCCAACCGCCCGGCACGCACAGCTGCGCAGATAAATCGTTCCTCTAAACCCGTTTAAGTTATTTTCCCGTGTTGACCATAAAGTGATCTGTTCGTCATGGCGTCGATGAAGGAGGCAAAAGCAGGCAAAGACCAAACTCCTACCCCTGAGAATAGAGTGGAATTCAATAGTGAAATAAGTTTCGCCTAATCCCGCCGCTTATAAGGCGGCCGGGAGCCCCATCGATTTCCACGATCGGTAACTCCCCGCCTGACGATCCAACTTCCCGTGCTTCTGCCGCGCGTCGCCAAAGCCGTAACAACCGCTCTGCTGTTTCCCTTACACCTTCACAAAGATCTTCTTCCGGTAGAGCACCCACACCGGCACAAAGCAGACCGCCAGGAACGAAACCGAATAGGTAAACGCCGCCCAGCCCGGATCGGGGATATGCGCAAAGGTATGACGGAAAAGCCAACCCAGAACGTCAGTACGCCGTCCGTCCGCCATAAAGCGAAGTTCGCCCAGCCCGCTGGGCAGTAGTTCACTGAACATATACGCCACAATGGCATTCGACCCGAACACCAGCCACGGCCACATCCAGCCTTTGCCCCGCTCCCTGCCCCAGCCGTTTTGCTCCACCGCCCAGTAGGCCAGCGTCAGCACGGCCAGCGACCACCCGGCAGCCACCAATACATACGAACTGGTCCACAGATTCTTGTTCAGCGGAAACCACACAGACCACAGGTACCCCGCGGCCAGGCAAGCCACGCTTCCCGCCGCCAGTCCCAGCGTCTTGGTTTGCGCTGCCTTGCGCCCGCGCATCCACAATCCGGCCAGCAGGCCCAGCAGCGCCGTGCCCACCGCCGGCAGGTCGCTCAGCAGCCCCTCGGGATCGCGCAAATCGTGGGTCGTCCAGGGCAGATACAGGTGCCCCGCCATAAGCTGCCGGTCCAGCCACGACACCAGATTCTGGCTCTGATCCATAAAGGGAAAATCCCGCCCCGGCATCCCCGCCCCCGGCACTGGAACCCAGCGCAGCAGAACCCAATAGCCCACCAGAGCCACAACCAGCGCCGCCACCTTGGTCCATACCCGCTGGTCCCACAAGTAAAAGAGCGCCACCACCAGGTAGCAGACCGCGATCCGCTGCAGCACTCCATAGATACGCAGGTGCGTCAGCTCGAAAAGCGGAAACCCGTTCACCACCACGCCCAGCGCAAACAGGATTCCCGCCCGCCGCAGCGTGTGCCACGCCAGCTCGGCGCGCGTCGCCCCGCGGGCCAGCCGCGCGTCAAACGCAAAGGCAATCGAGGCCCCCACCACAAACACAAATGTGGGAAACACCAAATCCGTCGGCGTCAGCCCGTTCCAGGCGGCGTGATTCATAAAGCCCCACGAGCCGGCCCCGCCGTTGTTGTTCACCATGATCATGAACGCGATGGTGATGCCGCGCAGCACGTCCAGAGAAAGCAGTCGCTGCACGCGCGTAGTGCTTGTTGCTGGGTTGGTCATTCCGTCTCTCCGTCCGTTGCCGTTCGAGGGTTGCCCATTACCCTACAAGTCAAGGGGCTGCTTCGCCAAGCCTGACCTCCCGCTTCTCTGTCGCCCCCGCCCCCTGCGCTGCTACACTTCCCCTTCAGGACAATTTCCGCAAAACTGTTTCAAGCCTTTGGAGACCATCGATGCCAGAATTCCATCCTTTTGTTCCAGCTGACGACAACCGCCCGGAGTTCACCCTCCGCGCCATTCTGCTTGGCTCGTTCTTCGGCATCATTTTTGGCGCCGTTACGGTCTATGTCGGCTTGCGCGCCGGACTCACGGTAGCCGCGTCCATCCCCATCGCCGTGCTCTCCATCAGCATCCTCCGCGCCTTCGGCCGCTCCTCCATCCTGGAGAACGTAATTGTCCAGACCACGGGCAACGCCGGCCAGTCCATTGCCGCGGGCGTCATCTTCACCCTCCCGGCGCTTATCTTCCTGGGCTTCGACCTCGAGTACGCCCGCATCTTCATGCTGGCCCTCATCGGCGGCTTCCTCGGCGTCCTCTTCATGGTGCCCCTGCGCAAGCAGTTGATCGTCGA
>JARLGN010000472.1 GCA_031292775.1 Acidobacteriota bacterium
ATCTCTTCAAATAGTTCCACCTTGGCTCTCCATTCCAACGGTCTCCCCCTTTTGGGCAATGCCCAATTCAGGGTATCCGTTCGCTGCCAAGGTGGGCCAAATTAAACCGCCGAACTGGGCCAATTCAGAGTACCGAAAACAGTTCGTTCCCACGGCTGGCCGTGGGCTAAATGACCACGCCACTCCGTGGCTCCATCCGCTAAGTGGTTCAGCACCTCTCATCAAAGCCTTTGTCACGGGCCTTCGGGTACCGCGAACCGTTATTTTAGCGTCCATGGCTTGATATCGTGTGGGTTTCCAGGGCTGTATGCCCTTGCTGCGATCCGATCATCTGCCCGCGCAGTCCCTCTTAGTGTTTAAGGGCAAAGAACACAATCAACAGGACAGCGATGAGGAACAAGCCTCCCAGACCGAGGACCAGCACCCAGAATATCGGGGGTTTCTTGGTCCCAGCGGGGGGCATGGCCATGGGCTGCATCTGCGGGGGGGCCATGGCATAAGCAGGAGGCGGCGGGGCTTGATACTGTGGAGGTGGCGGCATCGCTACCTGGGGATAAGCTACTTGCGGAGCCGCCGGTGGAGGCGGCGCCTGGTATACCGGCATTTGCGGCATTCCCGGAGGTGGAGGAGCGGCCGGGGCCGCGGGGTAGCCGTAGCCCATTGGCGGAGCCGCCGGGGGAGCTGACGGCGCGGGCTTCCGGGGAATCTCAAAGATACTGGTGTACTCGCCGGGCTGGTGAGCCTGGGGCGGAGGCGGCGTCGGCTGCTGATAAGTGGGCGGGGGCGCAGCGGTTGGCGGTGCTGGAGCCGCCGGCTGCGGCGGACGCCGGAACATCATGGTGAATTCGCCGGGCTCTCTTTTGCCGGGATCCGTTGGGGCCTCCGGACTTGGTGGTTTGGGCGGTTCATGCGCCGGGGCTGCTGTCGGCGGCTTATAGCCCTGCATCATCATCGTTAGCTCACCAGGAGCTTTCTTTGATGCGCCCGGCAAAGGGGCAGGCGTCCTGGTGGGGCTTCCGATACCGGCAGACCCTATTCCCCGCGTCGAGTCACCAGCGCTCTTGTAGGGTTGCGGAAACTCTTCGGGGCCGCGCGAATCGCTTCGAGAAGCAGGAACAGCAGGAGCTTCCTGGCCAAACCCCAGCGATGACGATCCCGCCGCCGGTGACGGCGACTCGGACATGGAAGGGGCGCGGGCACTGGTACTAAACATGAGGGTGAATTCGCTCGCCCCCTTCGTCGCCTGGGAAGCAGGCGGTGGCGTCGCGGGCACCGAGGGCTTCGTCACCTCAGGTGAAGGATGCGAGGCCACGGGAGGCTGAGTTTTTGCCATGGGTGAGCTGAACATCTGGGTGAACTCACCTGGAGTCTTATTCATGGCAGGTGAAGGAGGTACACTCAGTGGCTTGCCCGGTGCCAGAGGCGATGGCGCCGGCGCCTGGTCAACTTTGCCTTTGCCAATTCCCGCGAACATCTCGGTGAAACCACCGGGGCTCTCATTCATGGCAGGCGGGGGAGGCACACTCGGCGGCCTGCCCGGGGTCAGTGGCGATGTCGCCGGCGGCTGGTCATCTTTGCCTTTGCCCATTCCCGCGAACATCTGAGTGAACTCACCGGGGCTCTCTTTCATGGCAGGCGGGGGAGGCACACTCGGCGGCCTGACCGGCGCCAGAGGGGATTGCGGCTGGTCAGTTTTGCCTTTGCCAATTCCCGCGAACATCTGAGTGAACTCACCGGGGCTCTCTTTCACGGCAGGCGGAGGAGGCGCACTCGGCGGCCTGACTGGTGTCAGAGGCGCTGGCGGCTGATCAACTTTGCCTTTGCCAATTCCCGCGAACATCTGGGTGAACTCACCGGGGCTCTCTTTCGCGGCAGGCGGAGGGAGCACACTCGGCGGTTTGGATTCGCCTTTGCCCATCCCGGAAAATAGCTGGTCGAATTCATCGGGACTCGCAACCGCCGCCGGTTCCTGTGGAGGAGTCACCATCGTTGGCGTTGCGGGCTCCGGCGGGGGGCCCCCAAGTGAGGTTGGCTTGCGGCTTTGGAAAACCACTTCAAACCCGCTCGGAATCTGGCCTCGGGGGCGCTTTGCCGGACGCGGTCCATCCGCGATGATGGGTGCTTTCGTGAAGTCCGGAGCGGCAGACGGCGCTGGGGCAGATTGAGCAGAGGGGGAAACCACTGTTCCAATTATGGTGGGTTGATCGCCAAAACTATCAGGGCCTGATTGTGGAAACGTCTCAGCGTGGCCCGGCGCGACCGGGGAAGGTCCAGCGGAAATCCCGCTGCCTCCTTTTGAAGTTGCGATAAACTGGAGCCACCCACGAAGATCCAAACACTCCGGAACATCTGCTGTCACGATGAAGATACGGTCGTTCTCTTCTCCACTATCAAGAAAGTGCTCGGTGCCCGGGGTGCCTGTCCCGGGGAGATTCTCGTATATCAAGGACATCAAATCAGGCTGATCGGGAGAAGTCAGTCCCCGCGAGAACTGGTGGACCAGGACTAGCCGGCCATTTGAAGTATCTTCCGCTCGAAAAGACATCGTTTCCCCGTTTGCGATCAGGGAATCGATTCGATATTTTTCCAGGAAGCTCATAGTTGTCTATCGCTAGGCGCCATTCTATATCATCATAAATCGGGTTCGCAAGCTATGTTCATGCTTTTGGGTAGAGGCTCCGGCCCAGATTGCCGCCTGCTGGACTTTTTGTTCTTTCGACCGCTCGGTCATAGTAAAAGTCTGTTGCCAGGCGCCAAGATGATGTAGTATTAACGACGTTTCGTACAGAAAACTAACTCCCATGTTTGGTAGGCCTCAGCTCGCGAATATAAGCATCGCCCTTCTGTTGCCATCTGCGGGGCAGGTTTGTAATAAGAGGTCTGAACAGAGTGGCACTGCGAGTCGGGGGCGTGGGATCCTGGACCGAGAATCTGAATACCGTCGGACAGGCGAGAGGAAGACCTACCCGGTAATGACGAACCCAGGACTACCGGGCTGACTCCATGAAGCAACTTTCAAGAGTTGTATGGTCAGAGGGCATGCACCTCGGGCCGCATCATTTTCAAGTACAGAGCCGCTTTTTCGAAGAGATTACCCACTTCGGGATTTCGAAATTGTGGTTCGAGCCCTATGGGATCGTGGGGCTGGAACTTGATGGGGAGGCATTGCGGAATGGCACCGTGTGTGTAGTTCATGCACGCGGGATTTTCCCGGACGGACTGCCCTTCAACATGCCCGAGAGTGATCCGCTACCCGCCCCACGCGGTATTGCTGATTTATTTCCGCCGACACGAGAAAGCCTGACCGTCCTTATAGCCATCCCTCCACTTCGGGTTGGTTCGGCGAACTGTGCTCTGACCGATCAGGACAAGAACGGGGCAACACGCCTGATCGCCGAATCCGATATGGTCCCTGATGAAAACACCGGCACCGATGAAAAGCCGCTGAAAGTGGGGCGAAAGAACATACGGATTCTCCTCGACACCGAGGATGTAGGAGATATGCAAACCTTGCCCATCGCCCGCATTCGCAGGGATGGGTCGGGCAATTACATTTATGACGAAGCCTTCATTCCCCCCTGCACACAGATCAGCGCCAGCCCAACCCTGATGTTGATGGCCCGCCGGTTGATCGAGGTTCTTCAGGAGAAGAGCGCGACAATGTCTCTTGAAAACAGGGGGAAGGGGAAGTTTCAAGCCGGCTTCTCGGCGCAGGAGATTGGGCGTTTCTGGTTCCTGCATGCCATCAACTCCAGCCTTGGACCCCTTCGCCATCTCTTCTTTACCAAGCGCGGGCATCCGGAAGAACTCTTTCTTGAACTCCTTCGCCTGGGAGGAGCGCTTTGCACTTTTTCCCTGGATTCCCAGCCCCGGAATCTTCCCCTCTACAATCACATGGCTCTTGATGCCTGTTTCGCGGAGCTGGAGAAGCACATCCACGATCACCTCGATCTTCTGGCGCCTTCGAATTGTCTTTCCATTCCGCTTAAGCCCGTCGCGGACTATTTCTATGAAGGAGCCATCACCGATCAACGCTGCTTGGACCGTGCGCGCTGGATGATTTCCGTGCATTCGGCGTTGGGTGATGCCGATGTCATTAACCGGACGCTGCAACTGGTAAAAGTTTGCTCAGCGCAATTTGTTCCCCAACTGGTCAAGAGGGCGCTTCCCGGCATGGAATTGACGCATGTCCCGGTCCCTCCCTCCGCCGTGGCCCGGCGGGTGGAAAGCCAATACTTCTCAGTCAGCCGCGCCGGGCCGTGCTGGGATCACATCGTTCAAACTCGCCGGGTGGGAATCTACATTCCGGGTGACATCCCCAATCCGGAAATTGAATTGCTCGTTATCCTGGAATCCTGAGAGGTCACGCATGGGTGGACAACAGGCTGGGGTTTTGCCGACACGAGGCGCCCGGCGCAAGAATCTGGCATTGATTTACCAGGAGATCCTGACCGCCATCACGCGTTTTCGCTCGAACCGGCAGACGGTTGCGGACGCCGGGTCTTTTCGCAACCAGATCAAGGGCGCAATCGGCACGGCGGAGGCGGAGGCGTCACGAAACGGCTACGCCGCGGACGATGTGCGCCTGGCCACGTTCGCGGTGGTTGCTCTCCTGGATGAATCGATTCTCAACTCCAACAATCCTCTTTTCGCGGACTGGCCGCGGATGCCCTTGCAGGAAGAATTATTCGGCGTGCACACCGCCGGGGAAATGTTCTTCAGTTGCATCGATCGTCTGCTGGCCAAAAGTGATTCACCGCAAACCGCGGATGTGCTGGAGATTTATGCCCTCTGCCTGCTCCTGGGTTACCGGGGACGCTACAGCGTTAGCGGCCAGGAGGGAGTGCGCGTTGTGGCATCGACGGTGGCGGAGAAGTTGCAACATCTCCGTGGCGGGCTGCGCCCGCTGGCTCCAAACTGGGCGCCCCCCGCGGATCCCGTCCGTCAGCAAGCCTCCGATCCCTGGGTTCGAGCCCTCCTCTTTAGCACGCTGGGAGTATTGGCTCTTGCGATTCTATTTTTTGTGGGGTTCAAATTCGCGCTCATTTCCGGGGCATCAGGATTACATCTGACTGTTCCGCTTACGCCCCCTTAGGGAGTCTTCGTGAACACCAAATTGAAATATTGGATCGCTGCGGTTGCTCTTATAGCTTGGCTGTTTTTGGCCTGGTTTATAGGATCATGGATGCACCTGCAAGGGAGTAGCCTGTGGATACTCCGGGGCGCCCTTGCCCTCATTGGCGTGGCCGCATTCATCATCGTTATCTGGTTGTTCCGGGTCAAGGACAAGGAACGCGCGGCCATGGTTCCCACGGGAGTGGGCGGTGATGAGATTGACATCCTGGTTCGGGAAGCGGAGATGCGGCTGCAGGCATCCCAGTTGGGCCATGGTGCCAGGATCGGAACCTTGCCTCTCTACCTTATCCTGGGTGAGGCCGGCTCCGCCAAAACCAGTGTTGTCCTGCATTCCGGGCTCGAACCTGAATTACTTGCGGGTCAAACCGTTCAGGACAGAGTCCCGGTCCCAACTCGTACCGCGAACCTCTGGTACAGCCGGCAGTTTATTTTTGCGGAAGCCGGCAGCTCGCTTTTGCAGGATCCCCCCAAGTGGGCCAAACTCATAAAGAAGTTGGCTCCCCGCCAGCTTGGCTCGGTATTTGGGAAGGGCACGCCTTGTCCCCGAGCCGCCCTGGTCTGTGTGGACTGCGAAGCATTCATGAAGCCGGGCGCTTCCGATGCCCTGGCAGCCAGCAGCGAGCGGATACGGACGCGCCTGCGCGAAGTTTCGCAATTGCTGGGCATCAGCATCCCCGTCTATGTTCTCTTCACGCGGGCCGATCGCCTGCAATTCTTTCACGATTACGTTCGCAATTTGACCAATGACGAGGCCACGGTGGTTTTTGGCGCGACTTTGCCCATGGTCGCCTATTCCACCGGCGTGTATGCCGAGCAGGAAACCGCCCGGGTATCATCGGAATTCGACAACCTTTTTGAGTCTCTTGCCGATCGGCGCGTGAATTTGCTTTCGCAGGAATTTGATGCCGCCAAGCTGGCCACAACCTACGAATTTCCCCGGGAATTCAGAAAACTGCGGACTCTATTAGTCCAATTACTGGTTGACGTCTGCCGGCCAAGCCAGTTGCGCACCGGCCCATTCCTTCGCGGATTCTATTTCTCCGGCGTCAGACCCATTACGATTACGACGGCGGGACCCGCGCTTGTCCGGGAGGAAGCCGCAGCTCAACCCTTCGCCGCGAGCGGCGACGCGGGCGCAACCTCAATTTTCGATATGAAGAAGGTGAGGGCACTGGCCGCACAACAAGCCCAGGCCCCGGCAGGGGGTGAAAGCCGCCGGGTCCCTCAGTGGGTTTTCCTGCCCCATCTTTTTGATGAGGTGCTTCTCAAGGATACCTCCTCCCTGAATGCGAGCGCCTCCAGCACAAAAACCAGTCTCTGGAGACGAATCCTGCTCGCCACTGCGACGGCGTTACTCCTGATCCTGATCATTGGCTTTATGGTTTCATTCGTTCGCAATAAGAACCTGGAAAGCCAGGTGGTCACTGCCGCCCAGGGGATTTCGGATGTTCAGTTGACCGGCCAACAACTGGCTACAACGGACATGCTAAGCAAACTGGAAACACTTCGGCAATCGGTCGAGACCCTGTCGGACTATCAACAGAATGGCCCCCCGTTCAGTATGCGCTGGGGATTGTACGTCGGGAATTCTATTTACCCCAATGCGCGGAGGATCTACTTCCAGCAATTCCAGCACCTGCTTTTTGGACAGGCGCAGGCGAGTTTGGTGCAGACTCTCTCCTCGCTGCCCAGTGCACCCGGATCCAGCGATCAGTATGGCCCTCCGTACGATACCTTGAAGGGTTATCTGATCACGACCTCCAATCACGACAAGAGCACCAGCCTGTTTCTTTCACCGGTTCTGATGAAGGCATGGGCTGCCGGGCGCGACATCGATCAAGACCGTGTGCAACTGGCGCAAAAGCAGTTTGACTTCTACAGCGAGCAGTTGAAAATTCAAAATCCCTATTCCTCGGAGAATGACACCCTGGTAATTTCCCGGGCGCGCAATTACCTCTCGCAGTTTTCGGGTGTGGAGCGCGTATACCGGTTTGTGCTGGCAGAGGCGGAAAAAGTCAATCCCTCGATCAACTTCAACAAGAAGTTTCCTGGATCCGCGGAGGTGGTTGTTGACCGGACCGAAGTGAGTGGCGCCTTTACCAAGAGCGGCTGGGCCTTCATGCAAAACGCCTTGCAGAATCTGCCCAAGTATTTCAGTGGAGAGCAGTGGGTGCTGGGGCAGGAAACTTCATCCAACATCGACTTATCAAAACTTGCCACGGACCTGCGCAGCAGATATCAACAAGACTATATCCAGCAATGGCGTGCCTTCCTGAGAGGTGGGGGAGTGGTCGGTTACGGTGGCCTTGCGGACGCGGCGCAAAAGCTCTTGAAGCTCTCCGGCAATCAGTCCCCACTACTTGCTCTCTTCTGCGTCACGGCACAGAACACCGCCCTCGACCAACCCGATGTGGTTAAGGCATTCCAGCCTGTCCAGGCCGTGGTTTCACCAAACTGCCAGGATCAATATATTGGTGGCCCCAATCAGCCGTACGTCGCGGGTCTCAGCGGCCTGCAGGGCTGCCTGGACCGGGCCAACACCACTCCGGGCGACAAGGACGCGGCGAAGGCCCAGTGCCAAAACGATGCTCAAACTGCCAAACAGGCTGCCAACCAGATTGCCCAGGGATTTAAAATTGATCAGGAAGGCCACGTCGACCAGACGGTTCAGAATCTACTCCTGGCCCCGATTACAGCGATTACGGGAGTCCTGAAACCCGGCCCGGTGGGTGGCGAGGGTTTGTGCGCGCAGATGGGCCCGCTTGAATCCAAGTTCCCCTTTAGTCCCCCAGCTACGCAGGAAGCTGTTCCGGCGGATCTGGCTCTGATTTTTGACCCCAACACCGGTGCGCTGAGTTCGTTCTACAACCTTAAACTGAAGAACCTTCTCCTGCCGCAGGGGTCAGGCTACATTGTCAATCCATCCGCGACCCAGGCAGTAAATCCTGCCTTCCTCTCCTTCTTTAATCGTGCCTCGGGCGTGCAGCGGGCGCTCTACTCAGGCGCACCCGGACAAATTCAATTTAAGTACGCGCTTCGCCCGCATCCGACGGAGAGTGTCAGTAGCGTCTCCATGAACATTGACGGCCAAGCCTTGAACTATTCGGGGGGCAATTCCTCGTACCAGCAATTTACGTGGCCAGGTGTCACCGGCCAGGGCGTCACCTTGACGGTGAGGATTGCCGGCGGGTCCGAATTAACATGGCCAAGCTA
This sequence comes from Acidobacteriota bacterium, assembly GCA_031292775.1. GTDB lineage: Bacteria > Acidobacteriota > Terriglobia > UBA7540 > UBA7540 > Bog-366. The sequence continues at coordinate 8,350 of JARLGN010000472.1, forward strand.
TAACGGAACATGGGGAGTTTTCCATTTCTTCGCCGATGCTGACAAGACCGTACAGAATGGGAGCGTCTACAACGTGGAGTGGGTCCTGCGCGTGGCTGGGGGGCGTCCCGTGACGGCTCCGAATGGAAAACCTGTAACCGTGCAGTTTGACCTCGATACCCTGGGAGCCCCGCCCATTTTGCAGAAGGGCTTCTTCTCTTCATTGCGGTGCGTATCGACTGTGGCACGGTAAGGCAAATTCCAGCCGGGGTCGGCAGCCGCCCCATGACCCGCTGCTGTCCAATAGGCGACCCCGGCAGAGGCCACATTGGAGCTGGGTGAAGGGGATAAGGCGGTCAGTTACCGGCAGGGCATAGGCGTTAAAATAACGGTTTGCGGCGTTGCAAAGCCCGCAAAGCGGGCGCTGTCATCTAGCCCATGGCGAGCCAGCCGTGGGACAGCGTGCCGGCTAAGAAACATACTGAGCCCCGTAGGGGCGCCTTCGGGCCATGCTGACAGCGCCCCTACGGGGCTTAAAACATTATGGTTCCCGCAAACGTTCCCATGGCTGGCTCGCCATGGGCTAAATGACCACGCCACTCCGTGGCTGAATACGCTCCGTGATCCAGCGCCTCTCATCAAACCCCGTATCATGCATGGGCTTTCGGGTACCGCGAACCGTTATTTTAACGCCTATGCCCGTAAGGGCTCCTGCCGCGTTGTGCACGTGAAAAACAGGCTAAAGAAGACTTCCCAAGGCATAATTTGAAGAAGCTTGGGGAAGCCTCCTGGGCGACTCCAAGAAGATTCTGGTTGATTTCTCCACCTCAAAAGAATAATTCTATTTATAGCGTGCCGCCGGTAAGAGAGTGCGGCATCGCGTCCTATTGGTACCATTGAAACTCCGTTGCGCGTCCTTTGGCTCCGCTCATGGAAGGGTGGAGCGGAGGGCCTACTTGAGGGGGTGGGATGACAGACAGCGAACTTCTTGAGCGAATGGATGATGCTCTTCAACAAATCAGGGAAGCGATTGAAGCGCGGGGGGCGCTGCTCGAGCTCAATATGAACCCCGATTTCCGCTGGGTCGGTATAGCGCGTCTTCCTGCCGGCAAGTTATTGATCAACACCTTCAAGACGGGAAAGCAGGCAGCCCCGGAGAGCAAGAAGCCCGTGGCGGAAGCGGTGGCTGACCTAACCCTGGAGGGGCGGATACTTGCCCGTGTTCTCTTCTACTCGGCGAATACCGAGGTGGAACTCCCCGGTGGGGCGCATAAACCCCTGGATCACTCGGGCATTGCCAAGATATTCAGTTCCTTGTAACTGATCTTTGCCGAATTCCCAGATTTTTCAGAAAATCGCGCTGAGACCACTGAATCGGGAAGGGAATTCCTCGTTCCACCACCAATATAGGGTTGTCGACATTTACCACACTAGCGACTCGCGTCGTTGCCCAGCGGCACGAAAGGATTCCTATGCCTGATCCCCCTGCGCGCATGAAGTCCAATCCGAATGTCAATCCGCTGTTCAATTCCAAAATCAATCCCAAGGCGAACGCATCGATCAATCCGTTGCTTAACCCCTGGATTAACCCACACCAAAACGGCCGCATCAGCCCGAAATCCAATAATTCCTTGGATCCAGTCGTTACCACCTCGCTTAATCCCACGGTCAACTCCTTGCTCGACCCTAAACAGACTTCAAAGTTTTCCGGGTTGCGCCGTTGGACGCCCGATTCCGAGCTGACCGGTTACATTGTTAATACTCATACCAAGGCAGTGCTCCTGCTGTTTGATAAAAACCTTGAGTGGATAGCCTTCGCCATTGACAACAACCGGGAGGGATACAACCTCTTTGACCTGGGAGGAGATTGGAATGGCTATCTTCTGAAAAACGCCGCGGGTGGCCTGAATGAGTTTAATTTGGAAGGTGATTGGATGGCGTTCATCATGTGACCGCCCGCCGTTTCCTTCAGTAGACAGTTTCCTTTTGGAGATCGGACGGGAGTTGCGGTGTACTCGCCAGTTATGTAATGCGCAACTCTGGGAAAGTTGCCCAAGGTCGATTCAGCGCTTGGACGCAGGAAGCAATGAGCGTACAATTCACCTGTTCATTTAAACCCTAGCATTTGAGGCAATTTTAAATTGTAGAGATGAGGAGCATCCCTATGCCGGATCGTCACTCTTTTGGTGAGATTCATCTCGATGTGACCGTAGGCCGTGAGAGGGCCCAAGCAAAGGCTACGTCGGAAACCCCTTTCCGAATCGCCATCCTGGGAGATTTCAGCGGCCGGGGAAATCGCCGTATTATGGAAACCGGTGAGGCTTTGGCGAATCGACGGCCCGTGCTGGTCGATCGCGACAATTACGATTCCGTTTTCGCGAAGATGTCGCCCCATTTAGACCTGCTCATGGGTGGGAAGGATAGCTACCCAATAACCCTGAAGTTTGCCGATATGGAGGAGTTTCACCCCGACAGTCTATTTCGGCAGGTCCAATTGTTTCAGAAGCTGCGTGACATACGGGAAAAACTCGGCGACTCGGAGACCTTCGCCGAGACCGCAAGCGCACTCGGCATAAAAGGAACCCCGCCGGCGCCGACTGCCCCCGTAGAAACCCAGCGGAGCCCCAGTGCCGACGTCCAGCAAGCCGTCTCAGGCAACCTTCTGGACCAAATGCTGGAGGAGACGGAACAGAAGGCGGACCAGCCTCGTGCTTCCCGCATACCCGATCCATGGACTTCCTTACTCCGCAGAATTGTCGCGCCACACGTTGTTCCCAAGGCTGACCCCCGGCAGGGCGAGGCGCTGAAGCTGCTTGACCTCGCGACCAGCGCGCAGATGGGCGCTCTTCTCCACTTGCCTGAGTTCCAGGCCCTTGAGTCCGCTTGGCGCGCCGTCTTCTTCCTGGTTCGCAACCTTGAAACAAGCTCCCGGCTCAAAGTGCTGCTGATTGACATCAGCAAAGAGGAACTCTCCCGGGATCTCGCTTCCTCCGAGGACCTCACTTCCACAGGGATTTACAGGTTGTTGGTGGAGAAGACTGTGGGGACTCCCGGCTCTGATCCTTGGGCCATTCTGGCGGGGAACTACACCTTTGATTCCTCACGCGAAGATATTGAACTCCTTGGTCGCATGGCGAAGGTGGCTGCGGCCGCGGGCGCTCCCTTTATTACCGCTGCGAGCCCGGACCTGTTGGGTTGCAAATCTATTGCAGACTTGCCCGACCGGCGCAAATGGACGATGCCGCCTGCCCCGGAGACCGCTGCTGCGTGGACGGCTTTGCGGAGTCTGCCGGAAGCACGCTATCTGGGATTGACCTTGCCGCGTTTTCTGATTCGTTTGCCTTACGGCAAGGATACCGAATCCACCGAGTTTTTTGCTTTCGAGGAAGTTCCTGACGCTGCCGCCCATGATGATTTTCTGTGGGCGAACCCGGCCTTTGCCGCTGTTTTGCTGCTGGCACAAACGTTTACGGAGCAGGGATGGGAACTTCGTGCCGGAACTCTTTCCGACATCACGGGCTTGCCCATTCACGTCTATACCGAGGACGGTGAGACCAGAAGCAAGCCATGTGCTGAAGTTCTGATGACCCAGACGGCGGCCGAGGAGATGATTGAGAAGGGTTTTATGCCGCTGGCTTCCCTGAAGGACCAGGCTGTTGTTCGCCTCGTTCGCTTCCAATCGCTGGCAAACCCGCCGAGTGCGCTCGCGGGGCGTTGGAGCCCCTAGCCGGGATTTCTTGAAATGCGCACTCCACCTTACACAGCTTGTTTCATCACGTTTGGCAGGTAGGGCGTCAGGCTGCCTTGCGGGGAATTGGCTGAAGTCTTGTTCCGAGGATTGAGGACCCCTATGGAAGAATCCCGAGTGACATCGTACGATGAAGTGACCTACCCATCTTTTCCGATCTACTACACCCAACCTGACCGGCTGGCGACCGTGGCGACACTTTTCGGGATGAAACCCGCACCCGCTGAACATTGCCGCGTTTTGGAAATGGGATGCTTTGAAGGGGCGAACTTGGCGTCCATGGCCGTATCCCTGCCGGAGAGCGAGTTCGTGGGGGTGGACTTGGCAAGTTCGGCGATTGCCCGAGGTCGCGCAATGGCAGCCGAAGTTGGACTTAAGAACCTCACCCTCCGTCATCTCGATCTGATGGAGATGGCCCCCGATTATGGACAGTTCGATTACATCATTGCGCATGGCGTCTTCTCCTGGGTTCCGGAGCCTGTTCGCGAAAAGATCCTGGCCATTTGCAAGGGCAGCCTCGCTCCACAAGGGGTTGCATATATCAGTTACAACACCTTTCCCGGCTGTCATAACCGGTTGATGCTGCGTGAAATGATGTTGTTCCACAATCAGGATTTTCATGATCCACAACAGAGGATGCACCAAGCCCTGAATCTCCTGAAGCTCCTTGCCAACTCGCTGGAGAAGGAAACTGAACCCTACACGAAATTCCTGAAGGAAGAGTATGAACGCTTGTCCAAGAATCCCCCCGAGTCGCTTTACCATGATGAGCTCGGGGAGGTTTTTGTGCCATTTTACTTCCATGAGTTCATGGAACAAGCAGGCCGGCATGGCCTGCAATTCCTGGGCGAAGCCGATTTCTTTGATATGGTCCCGCGCGGGATGACGCCGAAAGCCGTGGAAGTCCTCCAGAAGATTGGGGACGATGTTATCCTGCGGGAACAATATCTCGATTTCATGCGCGGACGTCATTTCCGCAAGACCCTTTTGTGCCATCCGGATGTTGCTCTGAATCGAAATATCAAAGCAGACTGTGTGAAGTCGTATTACATATCGACCTTCGCCAAGCCTGAGTCGCCCTCCCCCAGTTCAGAGCCGGGGGTTAAGGAAACCTTCCAGAGTGATGCCGGGGCCAAACTTGCAACCGCTGACCCTCTGGCAAGGGCTCTGTTCTGGCACCTGACGGAGAAGAACCCGGAGCGGATTCCGTTCCAATGGCTGGCGACGGAAGTTGCGTTGCGCGCCCAGCGACAGTTTGGGTTCGTTCCCGGCCCGGATCAGGACGTCCCTGCGGACATTGCAGGGCTCATCTGGGCGACATACCGGGCGGGCCTCGTGGACTTGCACCTCCACATCCCCCCCTATGTTTTGCACGTCAGCGACAAACCCCTCGCCAGTCCTCTCGCGCGATGGCAGGCTCGACGGCGTGACGTTGTGTCGACGCTTCACCACATGACATTGAAGCTGAGAGACACCATCCATCGGGGTATTCTCGCCCTGCTCGATGGGTCACGCGACCGGGCCGCTTTACGGGCGGATCTTCTGCAAGTTTTCGCATCTGGAACGCTCGACTTGCTCGATGAAGACGGTAAGGTGGTCACCGACATGAGTGTAGTGGGCAAGAAAATTGATGATGAACTCGAAGGGTTTCTCCTGAAAGCCTCACAAACAGGAGTGCTCATGGGGTGAGTTTCCAATTGTGCGGCTGGTTCCCGAGTCAGGAGCGATCATTGCCTGCCTGGGACTCATGCTACGTCCCCCGATGAGCTCTTGAAAGGTCCCCATTCCTATGACACTACGTCTTCATGACTCCCCATCTTTTGAGCTCCTTCGGAATTATCTGCGAACTGCCGGATACAACGAGAAATCAATATGCGGACGCTTGGGTATCACGGAACTGCCTGACCTCCTATCGAGCCGCTGGAAGGGCGTGTGCCCTGCAAAAGGGCCAGCTGAATTGACCGTCCTCACACATCTGCTCCTGCTCGGGGAACCCTACCATAGGGAAGAACTGGAGTCCGTCCTTACTTCGCCGGTGGTCGAGGCTCTGACGATCCTGGGTCTGGTGAACCTTGACCCCGCCGACAGTAGTTGCCTGTCTTGCCCCATTGCGCTCTATCCTGTCGGGTCTCTATTCATTGTCTCTGACCGATGGTTCGCCCTGGCCGGCAAGGATTTCAAATATCCTGATGATATCGTCTACCCGGCGATCACTCCCAACACCACGGAGTTCCTGGCCACACTGCCCGTGACCCCGTGTGACAGTTTCCTTGAGCTGTGTTCTGGTGCGGGTGCAGTCGCGTTGGCCGCAGCAGGGTATGCCAGGAAATCCTGGGCAATTGACATTACGGAGCGATCGACCGAAATGGCAGAGTTCAACCGTTTGCTGAATGGATTGGACAACGTCAAAGTGCTGAAGGGCAACCTTTACGAGGGCGTGGAGGGTTTGAAATTTGACCGCATCGTGGCTCACCCCCCCTACATGCCGGTGCTGCGTCCAGCGCAGGTCTTCTATGACGGGGGAACCGATGGAGAACAGATCACGCGCCGCATCGTGGAGGCTCTGCCTCACTTCCTGAAGCCCGGGGGGTGCTTTTATTGTCTGGCTCAGGGGTCGGACCGCAAGGGCGCCCCGCTGGAGGAACGCGTCCGGAGTTGGTTAGGTGAAGGTCAAGCCGATCTTGATGTTGCCGTCGTTGAAAAACGTGGACAGGGTCCCAAAGACGCTGCCTACATCTACGCGCTGAAGACAAAGGGAGGTTTCGAGACGGTCGACCTGATGTGCGACAGCCTTTCCAGTCTTGGCGTTGAGTCCATGGCATACGGATGGATTATTATTCAGCGAAAGAACGATACCCGCAAGGTCTTCACCGTACGGCGCGCGGCTGGCCCGCGAACAAGACGTGACGAAATCGCCTGGCTTCTCAAGTGGGAGACCTTTCTGACCGGCCCCTCGGCCTTCGAATATCTGTTGGGAATGATCCCTGTTGCCAGACCCTCGCTCGAATTGCGCACCATCTACCGATTGAAGGAAGGCGACTTGGCGCCAGACCAATTTACCTTGCACACCGAAGATCCCTTTGCCATGGACTTCAAAATCGACCCTTGGGAGGCTTTCCTCATTCCCATGTGTGATGGCCAGGCAACGGTGCGGCAACTCTGGGAGAAGTGCAAAGCCCACAATTTAATCCATGCCGAAACGCCTCCTGAGGAATTTGCCAGGCTCATCGGCGTCCTGATTTCTGGAGGATACCTGGCGATAGCTGGCTTCTGCCCGCCTAATCCCCAAACGAGGGAGATATCTCCAACCGAAACCTCTGACCATCTTCAAGGTCAGACAATTTAACCCTTTCGCTTTCCCATCAGGTTGGACCGGCTCTAGCGGTCGGTCTAATGCATGAGGCGCTCGCAATTCTGCTTATAGTTGATGTTTTTGGGGTCGAGTGTGGCAGCCGCGCGGTATTCCGTCAGGGCGGCAGCCCGGTCGCCTTTCTGCTCCAGCGCATCGCCCAGGCTGGCATGAACCGCGGCATTATTGGGGTTTAAGCGCAGGGCCTCGCGTTCTTCCGCGATGGTTCCATCCAGGTTGCCCCGGGCGGCCAGCACCAGTCCGAGTCCGGCGTGCGCCAGGTCATTATTGGGGTTCGATTTCAGCGCATCGTGGTATTCCGCGACGGCGCCGTCCCAGTTGCCATTGTTTCTGAGAGCATCGCCGAGGTTCACGTGGGCCCGGTCATCATTGGGGTTCATGCGCAGCAGTTCGCGATATTGCGCTACGGCGCCGTCCCAGTCTCCCTTGGTGGCAAGAGCGGCCGCAAGGTTGGTGCGCGCCACTTCATTGCCGGGATTCAGGCTCAGGGCTTTACGGTATTCGGCGATGGAGGCATCCGCGTCTCCCTTGTTGGCCAGGGCGGCCGCAAGGTTGGCGTGGGCCACGTCATTGTTGGGGTTCAGGTCCAGCGCTTTGCGGTATTCGGCGATGGCGCCGTCCCAGTCGTGCTTATTCGCCAACGCTGCGCCCAGATTGGCGCGCGCAAAGTCACTGTCGGGGTTCAAGCGCAGGGCTTCGCGTTCCTCGTTGATTTCTCCGTCCCAGTCGTGCTTGCCTCCCAATGCGATGCCCAGGCTGGCGTGGGCAAAGTCGTCATTGGGGTTCAGTCGCAGGGCTTCACGGTTTTCCGCCACCGCGCTGTCCCAGTCGCCCCTTCCCGCCAGCGCCGCGCCGAGCAGGATATGCGCCATCTCGTTGTTGGGGTTTAAGCGCAACACTTCGCGGGTGGCCGTGGCCTCATCGTCCCACTTCTTCTGCCGGCCCAGCACGGAGGCCAGGTCCAGGTAGATGTCAGCGCTTGACGGGCTCAGCGTCAGGCCTGCGCGAAATTCCTGCTCGGCTTCGGCAAATTGCCCCTTAAGTTTAAGTTCCGCCCCGTGTGCCACGTGCTGCCGAATATCGTCTTGCCGGGCTTGGGCGGCGGGATCAACGGTAGCGGGGGCCATCACCTTGGCGCTCTTGATAGCCGCGACCAGCCCATCGTCACCCCCGGCGAGGCGCACTTGTTGGAGATAGTCATCCTTGGCAGGGAAGTCGATGCCGCGGTCTTTCACCAGCATGGTCACCCGTTGGCAGGGCAACTCGGCGGCAAGTTGAGCGAGAATCTGCACCTGGCCCAAGGGCATCCTCTCCCGCACCGCCTTGATGAATACTTCCTTGGCGCCGGCGGACTTGAGCGATTGGATATAGTTCTCCGTCGGGGCGAAATCAATCCCGCGCTGGGTGATCATTTGCGCGCCCGACTCCTCTCCCAACCCGGCTCGCACCATGTGGTCGACCTCTTCTCTGCTGATCGGCTTATTGGTGCGCAGGGCTTTAAGAAATACTTCCTTGGCGCCGGCGGACTTGGCGTGTTTGAGAAAATCCTTGTCCGGCGTGAAATCAATCCCGCGCTGCACAATGAGCTTCGCTCCCGAGTCGTTTCCCAGCCCGGCTCGTATCATGTCAAGTACCTGCTGCTCGGTGAAGGGTTTCTCCTGTGCCCAGGCAGACAGGGCAAAGACTAAACTTATTGCCAGCAGGATATGAATCAGTGTCTTCCGGAATTTCATGACAACCTCGCGAGGTTTGAAGGATTAAGAGGACGATAGATTCTACCGCAAATGAGGAAAATTGCTATCTCACAAGTGGGCAGGTTGGCGCCGTCCCGGTATGCTAGTGCGCCGTCCCAGCTAATTCTTGACGCGGGCGACGAAGGGCCGTTGGCGTTGTAGGGGCACAAGGCGTTGTGCCCCCACTCCGAGAATTGGAGATGCCCGTCCATTCATTGTAAGAAATTATTTGGGACGGCACACTAGCGAAAGCCGGAATTCAGGCGAAGGTCAACCGCAGTGAGCCGCCTTCCTCTTTGTGTTAGTTAATATCAGTTTCAGTATCAGACCGCCCCGACTTAAGACCACGGATCGGGAAGGGCGGGGCAGCTGGGGCTCTTTCTCACGCTGGCGGTCAAGCCAACCTGTTTCCAGCGGAGATCGAGGAGATTCACTGCCCTCGCCCCCTTGCCTGGATTATTCATGAACTTCTTGCAGCGATGGAGGGCGGTAAAGAATTTCACTCGTATCCAAAACAGATGTCGTCAGGTTTGGAATGAGGTGCAGCACAAGCGCTCCCTAAGCGGGGAAGTTGGGGGGCATTCGCACACTGGCGGTCAAGCCAACCTGTTTCCAGCGGAGATCGAGGAACTTA
>JARLGN010000473.1 GCA_031292775.1 Acidobacteriota bacterium
CGCAGCGCTTCCAGCCGCGCAAATCGTGATAATAGGTCACGTTCCAGCGATTCGCCTTCGCGGGCGCGCATATCGTTCAACTTCTCCAGTGCTTGCGCTACTGCGCCTTCCATAACCTGGCGAATGCGATCGAGTTCCTCCGGAGTCATCTCGCTGCCGCCGCTCGCGACCAACCCCGGGACTCGCAATAATGCCATCAAGTCCGGCTCGGCCGCGGTGCCGAATTCCTGCCTCAGCATCTGGTAGCCCTTCAGGTACGCTCCCAGGAGTTTACGGTCAATCTCTAATTCCGTGACTCCCGCGCCGTTAAATCCCACCGAGATTTCCACGTGGCCGCGTGAAACGAACTCCTTAAGCAACCGCCGCACGCCGGGTTCCAGCGCTTCGAGGCTGGAAGGCATACGCAACTGCGGATCGAGAAAACGATGGTTGGTGGCGCGGATGCTCACCGTGAGGGTGAATCCCGCCTCTGCTGCTTCCACCCGGCTGTAACCGGTCATGCTTCGAATCATTTTTGGCTCTCAGCTTTCAGCAATCAGGCCAACAATTAGTGACAAGTGACGAGCAAGCGACCCTCTGAACGTGAAGGTTGGGAGCACTTGTTTGCCACTCGTCACTTGTCACTCGTCACTGCTCTTACAACTCCGCATCGACGAACTGCAAATCGTGCAATCGTTGGTATATGCCCCCGCGACCGACCAATTCCTCATGGGTCCCGACTTCACAGATGACGCCGCGGTCAATCACCACGATCCTGTCGGCGCGGCGCACGGTAGAGAGGCGGTGCGCGATCACCACCACGGTGCGGCCTGCCATCAGGTTGGCCAGGGCGCGCTGCACCAGCATCTCAGATTCCGTGTCGAGTTCGGAAGTCGCCTCATCAAGGATCAGAATTGGCGGATTCTTCAGCAACGCCCGGGCGATGGCGATGCGTTGGCGCTGACCGCCCGACAGACGCTGGCCGCGCTCGCCGATCATGGTTTTGTAGCCCTGCGGCATCTCCAGGATGAATTCCTCCGCCAGCGCCACGCGTGCCGCTTCCCGCACGTGCTTCTCCGTCGGCATGCGGCTGCCATAGCAGATGTTGTTGTAAACCGTGTCGTTAAACAGAATTGTTTCCTGGGTGACGATGCCGATCTGGGCCCGGAGCGATTGCAATTTCACATCGCGAACGTCGTGGCCATCCAAGGCAATCCGCCCTTGGGTGACTTCGAAAAATCGCGGAATCAGGCTGGCCAGGGTAGTCTTGCCGGCACCGCTTGAGCCCACCAGAGCCACCACTTCGCCTTTGCCGATACTTAGGTTGATATCGCGCAGCAGCGGGACCCCATCTTCGTAATCGAACTCCACCTGTTCAAAGGCAATCTGTTGTTCAAACGGAGGCAAAACGATGGCCCCCGGTTTATCCACCATTTCCGTTTCAGTGTCCAGGTAGTGGAAGACCTTTTCCGAGGCGCCGAGTGCCTGCTGGTACGAATTGCTGACTCCGGTCAGCCGCTTCACCGGCTCGTAGGATTTCAGCAATGCGTAAAGGAAGCCGATAAAGCCACCGGCGGTTGTCGTGTGGTGCAGGATTAACCTTCGTTCGTAATACAGCAGGCCGGCAATGGTGATGGCGCCAAGGACTTCCATGAGGGGCGACGACACGGCTTGGGCCCGCACCCAACGCAGGCTGACGCCCAGCAGGCGCTTGGTAGCGGACTTGAATTTTTCTATTTCGGATGATTCCATGGCGAAGGCCTTGACGATGCGGATGCCCGAAAAGGTCTCCTGAAGAACGTTGTTAAGCTCCGCCATCTTGTCCTGGCTGCTCCGGCTGGAAGCACGGATGTAGCGTCCAAGGTTTGCCGAAGGGAGAACCACCAGAGGGATCAAGACCATGGAAATGGTCGCCAGCCGCCAATCGTAATAGAAAATCACTCCCAATAAACAGACGAGGGTAAACGACTGCTTCATCATGTCCGCCGCGGTTTGCGAAACGGCAAACTGAATGCGCTCAATGTCACTGGTGATGGCCGACATGAGGCTGCCGGTGGGGTTCTTGGAAAAGAAGGCGATGGATTGCCCGATGATCTTGGAATAGAGAAGATTGCGCAAGTCGCGCACCACGGAGTGGCCAATGTAATTGATGAAGTAGGTGGCGAGGAATTCCGAAATGCCTTTGGCGAGCGCTACGCCAATAATGGCGATGGCTACCACCGTCCAAACATTGTGGATCCAGTGGGGAAGAAAATCCTGGAGGTAAACCGCGTGATGGAAATAGGGTATTCTAAATAGAACAATTCCTGCGGTCTCCGCATTGGGATTCAGGACGCGATCGAAAGTCGGCTGGATCAGAAGCGCAGTAATACCCTCGCAGACCCCCACGATGACCATCAGGGCGACCGCCAGGAACAGGCGGAAACTGTAAGGCCGAATAAACCCGAGCAGGCGTTTAACTTGATCCATCCCGGCTCCCGCCCCCCCAAGGCGGAATTACTCCTAATCCCCTCAAAAATAAGAATGTTAGTTACCGTGGGGTACGTTCGTCAAGGAAATAGCAACAGGCGGCGGATCCAGCCGGCTGTTGACAAAAAGTATCTCGTTTGTTTCTTTTGGGTTAGCCGTAATTCTTCCTTCCATTGATTTAGTTACTACTTGGTAATAGCGACGGTCAACCAGCACCCTGATGTGGCCTTCCGAATAGGCTGCTTCAGCCCGGCAGCTATTCGTTCTCTCATTTGGCCGTGGACCAGAAGAAAAGTAAAACTTACCGCCCTCCCGGCTTGTCGGGACAAGTTCCGGACGCCTCTATGTCAAACCCCGGCCCTTAATTTCTCGCACCAGCTCAAACGTCCCGCTGCCGCACTGACATCCTAGTGCCTATGCCCCTGCCCCCTGGCACTTGGTGTCCGCATATCGAGACCTAATCTCGAGAAATGTCCAACCCCATGGCTGCGGCTCCGTAAAGGGGAGAGTAATTCCCCAATGTTGCCGTGACGATTTCGGTGGAGTAGGTGATGGTGGGTGAAGCCAGTTCGTCCAGAAAGGTGTGCAGGGAATCGAGCAGTATGACTCCCGACTGGGCCACTCCACCGCCCAGGACGATGACGTCGGGATTCAGGATGCGGATCACCATCAGCAATCCGCGGGCAAGCCAGCGGGTGGTTTCGCGGAGTATGTGGGTAGCGGCCACATCGCCTTCTGCCGCCGCTTGCATCAGACCTTTGGCGGTGATTTCGCCTCCGCCACTAAGCTCCACCATGCGCGCGACGCGCTCCGGGCGGCGTTCTGCCCAGTCCCGCGCGCGGGACTCAATCGCGCCTCCCGAGCTGAACGACTCCAGGCATCCGCGTCCGCCACAGGAGCAGCGGGCGCCGGAATCCGACACCGGAATGTGGCCGAGTTCGCCCGCCATGTAATCCTTGCCGCGCAAAAGCTTGCCGTCGTAAACAATGCCACTCCCAATGCCGGTGCTGATGGTGATATAGACCATCGACTTCGCGCCGCGGCCGGCCCCGTAGTGGTATTCGCCCAGCGCGCCGGCGTTGGCGTCGTTGTCGAGGCGGCACGGAATGCCCAGGGATTCCTGCATCCACTTCCCCAGTTCGAAACCCTTCCACCCGGCGGAATGAACAGAAGTCACGCTCTGGCTGCGGAAGTCCACCGGCCCGCCAAAGCTGAGGCCACACGCTTTGACTGGAGCATCAGTTTGGGCCATTAACTCGCGGCAGCGCGCAGCCAGTTGGTTAAGCATCCAATCGCGCCCGGCCACGCGGTCCGTATCGCCTTCCAACACCAGAAGGCGCCGGCCCTGCTCGTCAAACAGGCCGGTGCGAAAGTGCGTGCCGCCGATGTCGACTGCCAAAACGTTATTCAAGGAAACCTCCAGAGGCGTGATACGGGACAAACCAGAGTCAGAAGTCTGATTTATGAATACTGAATCTGTTTCTTCAGCTCGGCAAGAAGATTGAGCGCATCGATGGGCTTCAGGTTGTCGAGGTCCACATTCTCGATGGCGTTTACCACTTCCGCGTTGAGCGGGGTAAAGATGGTAAGTTGCACGGGCCCCGCTTCCGGCGCTGCTTTGCGGGCCGCCAGGCGCTCGCTCAGACTGTGCTCGCTCTGCTCGTGCCGCGTCAGGACTTCGCGTGCGCGCGCAATGACGGCGTTGGGCAGGCCCGCCAGGCGAGCCACTTCGATGCCATAGCTCTTATCGGCGCTGCCGGGTTCCACCTTGCGCAGGAAGATAATATTCGACCCTGATTCCTTCACCGAAACGTGGAAGTTCTTCACGCCGGTAAGCAGGTCCGCCAGTTCCGTTAATTCATGGTAGTGCGTGGCGAACAAGGTCTTGGCGCGGGTGTGGGTCAGCAAATACTCCACCACCGCCCAGGCAATTGCCAATCCATCAAACGTGGCCGTGCCGCGGCCGATTTCATCGAGGAGCACCAGGCTGCGGGGCGTGGCGGTGTTTAGAATGGCCGCTGCCTCCGTCATTTCCACCATGAAAGTGGAACGTCCGCGCGCCAAATTGTCGGAGGCCCCGATGCGCGTAAAAATACGGTCGAAAATTGGTAGCTTGGCGCGCGCGGCGGGAACAAAGCTGCCCATCTGCGCCATCAGTGCGATCTGCGCGGCCTGTCGCAGGTAAGTGGATTTGCCGCCCATGTTCGGTCCGGTGACAATCAACAGCAGGTCCGCGCCGCCGTTCATGTAGAGATCGTTGGGAATGAACTTGCCGGTTTGCCCCTCTTCCACAATGCGTTCGATGACGGGATGGCGCCCTTCCTGAATGAGCAGTTCACCGTCGTCGGAAAATTCAGGCCGATGGTAGTCGCGCTCGGCGGCGATATGGGCGAAGCAGGTCAACACATCGAGTTCGGCCAATACGGCAGCGGTTTGGCGAATGCGCGCGGCCTGGCTGCCCACCTGGCGACGGATGCCAACAAACAGGTCACGCTCCAAAGTGTGGCTGCGTTCTTCCGCGTCAAGGATCTTAACTTCCAGTTCTTTGAGCTCCGGGGTGGTGAAGCGTTCCGCGTTCACCAACGTCTGTTTGCGCTCATAATCCGGCGGGGCCAGATGCATATTGGCCTTGGAAATTTCAATGTAATAGCCAAAGACGTTGTTGAACCGCACCTTGAGCGAGGCGACACCGGTGCGCTCGCGTTCCCGCTGTTCGATCTGTGCGAGCAGGCGTTTGGAATTCTGCCCGAGGTTCCGCAGCTCATCCAGTTCCGCGTGATAGCCGGGGCGGATCATCCCACCCTCGCTCAGGACCACCGGCGGCTCAGGATGAATCGACTTTTCCAGCAATTCGTGGACGTCCGCCAGTTCGTCGAGCGAAGTGTGGAGAGCACCGATGCGGTGGGCCCGAAAGCGGCTGAGGTAGGTCCGCAGAATAGGCAGCGGGTGTAACGATTGCTTCAGGGCCAGCAGTTCGCGGGCGTTGGCGGTCTCCAGCGTAACCTTGCTGAGGAGGCGTTCAAGGTCCTGGATGGAACCCAACACGCGGCGCAATTCTTCCCGCGCGATCGTGTTTTTCGTCCACTCCTCGACGGCATCGAGCCGGGCGTTCAGCTCCTCGCGGTCAAGCGAGGGGCGCATCATCCAGGCCTTGAGCTTGCGCGCGCCGAGCGAGGTGGTGCACTGGTCGAGCACGCCGAGCAGCGTCGACGCGCGCGATTCCCCGAACGCCGGATCAATTAATTCCAGGTTGCGCAGCGTGGAAGGATCGAGCAGCAAGGAGTCCTGTTGTTGGTAGAACCTGATGCCATCGAGGTGCGTCAGGGAGCCGCGCTGCGTCTCGCGCACGTAGTGGAGAATGGCGCCTGCCGCAGCCACGGCGAAGGGGTGGCCCTCCAGTCCGTAACCCGCCAGAGTGGCTACGTGGAAATGGTCGCGCAGCAGCCGCGCACCGTATTCATCGCCGAACACCCATTCATCAAGCGGCGTTTGCGTCATGATTGCGCCGCCGTTACGGGCCTCCAGCGGGCTGGGCGTGCCCGATGCCAGCAACAGCTCGCTGGGCCTCATGCGGTCGATTTCATCCCGCAACCGGGCCAGGGATCCATCTCCGCAAAATTCCGTGGCGCGGAAATCGCCGGTGGAAAGGTCCACCAAGGCCAAACCCGCCGCACCATTGCGCCGCACCACTGAAGCCAGGTAGTTGTTCTCGCGCGGCTCAAGGACTTGCGAATCAATGGCCGTGCCGGGCGTCACCACGCGCGTCACTTCGCGCTTCACCAGCTTTTTGGCCTCGCGCGGGTCTTCCACCTGGTCGCAAATCGCCACCCGGAAGCCCTTCCGGATGAGTTTGGCGATGTAACCCTCGGCGGCATGGTAAGGCACGCCGCACATGGGAATGGCCGTGCCTTTCTCTTTATTGCGGGAGGTGAGGGTAATCTGGAGTTCTTTCGCGGCCACTACGGCGTCTTCAAAAAAGAGTTCGTAGAAGTCACCCAGGCGAAAAAATAGTAGTGCGTTGGGATGGCGCTGCTTAATAGCGCTGTACTGGCGCATCAGAGGAGTGGAGAATTCTTCCATGGGTTTGGTGACTCGACTGGTCATTATAGCTTGCCCAACGCAGAAACTCGCAAGCAGTTCTCAGCAGGCGGTCGTCAGTTGTCAGCTTTCAGTTATCGGTAAATGCCAAGCGTCCGTTTTGCGGGTTTGACTGACGACTGACAACTGAGGACTGATAACTTTTCGTCAGGCTGGCGGGTCGAACAACGACATCGTCTGAGGCGAAGGAATATAGCGCACGTCCGCGAGGTTGCGATATTTTTGGTCAAAATCCAATCCGTACCCAACCACGAATACATCAGGAATGGAAAATCCCACGTAATCCGCTTCCACAGGGAGGATGCGGCGCGAGTGCTTATCGAGCAGAGCGGCAAGCTTCAGGCTGGCGGGGTCGTGCGCTCCCAGTATCTCCTGCAAGTAGGTGAAGGTGCGGCCCGTGTCCAGGATGTCTTCAATCAGCAGCACATCGCGGCCCTCAATGCTGACGTCAAGGTCCTTGGTAATCTTCACTTCGCCGGATGACACGGTTCCGGAGCCGTAGCTCTGGATACTTAGAAAATCCACCGTGCAGTGGATGGAAATCTGGCGGACGAGATCCGCCATGAAAACCCATGCACCCTTCAAAACGCCTACCAGATGCGGGACCCGGTCCTTGTAGTCGCGGGAAATCTGTGCGGCGAGTTCCGCGATGCGCGCTTCAATCTTTGCCTTATCCAGAAGGATGGGCAGGTCCGACCCGATGGGTAAATTGTCCATGTGTTCACCGTTGACGCTTTGGAGAGCTATCTGCTACATTGAAGAATTGCATTTTGCACTAAAGGAGTTTCCGTGGCAAGTCACAAATCAGCACTGAAGCGCATCGGCCAAACTGAAAAACGCAACGAGCAGAATCAGGTCCACACTTCGCGACTACGCAACCAGATTCGGAAGTTCCGTGCCGCGTTGAAAGCAAAGGACAAGGCTGCCTCCTTGGCACTGCTAAAGCCAACCCTGGAGTTGATTGACCACTCCGTTCACAAGGGCATCCTGCATCAAAACACCGCCGCTCGTTACAAGTCGCGGTTGACGCTCGCCTTCAACGCGTTGGCATAAACCGGGGAATCGGGAACAGGGTTTGGGAATCAGGGTTTGGGGTCACGCCGCTTCCGTGCGAGACTTCAACTCTCTGATCAGCCCATTCAGCATCTTGCCGATTTCTTCGATTGTCTTTGAAGCTACTTCCAGCTCATCTTGGGTTAGAAATGTCAACATGCACCCAACGGTGAGGTGTGTTTCCAGTTGCATCAACGATCCACGTGCGATTTTCAGAAACTGAACATACTCCTTCTTTGAACCCCTTCCCCATCCCTCGGCGATATTCGCGGGGACTGAAATTGCGGCCCGTCGAATCTGGTAGATTAAGCCGTTTTGCTCTGTCTCCGGGAATCCGCCAGTTAATCTGTAAACCTCAATCGTGAAGGCAATGGACTTCTTCCACACGTCCAGCTCTTTATAGTTTTGGATCACAGTGCCCTCCTCTAATCCGCGAGGCTTATCTTTACCCCAATCCCTAACCGCTAGCCCTAACTATCCGTTGCAGGTAAGGGGATTTCGCCGCCCAGGGCAGCTTCCCCGGCGGATTCCTTGCCCACGATGATTTGCCATACCAGAAACTCCAACAAAATCCTGGAGTCCTTCCACGACGATTTAATCCCAAGATCGGCCCGGCGCACGGCGCGCATGGCCTGCATCAATTCTTCCCGGGGATAGTTCTTCTGCGTTAGCGGCGCGATTTCCGACGTGGCATAGGGATTGGCTCCCCGCGACCACCCGCCGCGGTTTCCGTAGCTCTGTACGCCGCGCATCGCCTGGCGAAACAGGTCACCAATACACCAGAGGATAAGCGTTTCCGCCACTTTGCTCGCCAGCAACTCCCGCAAGGTGGTTAGCGCCGTGGCACATTTGCGCTCGCCGATAGCGCGCAGGAGTTTCCCGATCTCACGCTCTTCGCGAAAGGCAACAACCACATCCAAATCGGCAGCTTCCACGCGCTTGATGCCCGGGCGGGCGGTCAGAAGTTTTTCCAGCTCCGTACGCATCCACAGCAGATTGACCGCCGAGGGACCGGCCGACGATCGCGAATCCAGGCTGATTTCGAACTTTCCCGCGATCTCTTCCGCGAGGCCGTGGGCAATCTCCACCCCAGCCTGCTGGAAGAAATGCTCCACCCATTCCGCCGCCTCCTTGCGGTCGGGAGAACGCAACTCCACAACCTGCGACTTCTTTTCCAGCAAAGTAACGAAGCGCCTGCGCCGGTCCGGTTCCGTGGCCAGGAAAACCACGGTGGAGAAGGAAGCCGGGCGCTCCAGATAAACACGAAGCGCCTCCACATCCTCGTCGCCAGCCGCCTTGAAATCTTCCGGGTCGGAAATAAGCAGGAAGTTGTGGCCCCCCAGCATGGGCATCTGCTCCGCCCCTTCCAGAGCGTGCCCAAGCTCGCCGGAGACAAATTCCAACTCCGTCAGGCACCATTGCCGGGAGTCCGCCGGGATGGAACTCACCACCGCCTTACGGCATTCCTCCTGCAGGAATCGGTCGGGGCCTCGCAGGAAATACGCCGCTCCCGGCTCGCCTTTGCGCAACATCGCGATAAATTCAGTAGGCCGCATTGGGAAGAGTTTACCGACTCGGAACAAAATGCGGAAGCAAATTTTGAATTACAGTTGGATGACCACGATCTCCGGATGGTTTCCGGTACGCATCGTGGGTCCCCAGAGGCCGGTACCGCTTGAGGTATAGAGCGTGTAATCTCCTTCCACATGCAAACCGTGGTAATACTTCCCAAAAATCAGCCACGTAATGACCTGAAGCGGGAAAATCTGCCCTTGGTGCACGTGTCCCGAAAGCTGTAGATTGATGCCCGCCGCTTTCGCCGCCGCGATTTGGCTGGGGCTATGGTAGAGCAGAATCGAGGGCTCATCCGGGTCAAAGCCGGAAAGCCTGGCCATCTTCTCCGCAAAACCCAACGCGTGGCCGCGCTCCGGATAGCTGATTCCAATCACTTGCAGGCCGTCAATTACAACCCTCTCGTCATCCAGAATCCTGACCGGAGTATTCCGCAGCGCCGCGAAGGAACGCTGCACTCCCAGGTAAGTCTCGTGATTCCCCGTTACAAAATAGATTCCCTGCGGCGCAACCAGGTGCTTGAGCGGTGTGACCAATTCCTCC
>JARLGN010000474.1 GCA_031292775.1 Acidobacteriota bacterium
ACTTTCAGATCTTCCAGCTCAAGCGATTTCGCCGACTGGTCCTGCTGCGTCGGCCGCTCGCGGAAACGCGTTTGATCATTCACCAAGATCGTCTGCAAAGTCCCATCGGGCTTCTTGATTTCCAGACGATCGACTCCGACCGATGTGATGGTACCCAACATCGGCGGCGGACCGCCCATTCCTCGCCCGCCTTGTTCCTGTCCCGGCGGTGGAGAATTTTGTTGCGCTGCCAGGGAACTGGCAACGCCCAATGCCAACAGCATGATAAGGGTACTCAACAAGACTTTTCTGGACATAGATACCTCCATGAGTTCTTGACGACCCGAAGGCTTTTGCGGTTACCTGTAACCTTGCCGTATTGCTAATCGTAAACAATCTCTGTAAGCTCTTTTATCCAGTGGGGTTACAAGCGCACAGTGTTTACAAATTTTACAAGACTTATGAAGTCGTTGGGCGCTGTCGCCGCTTTCGGAATACTTAGCGCCAGTCTTCTGCTTGGCCAAGCGACCACAACCACGACGACGGGAACGGTGACGGGGCATGTTCGTGGCCCCGGAGGTGTTTCTGTTCCCGGCGCAACCGTGCAGCTTACCAACCCGCAAACTCGCGAACGCAAAGAAACCTGGACCGACGAAGCGGGGAATTATACCTTCACTGGACTCGTTCCTGGAACCTATCGTTTGGATGTTTCATTAGTAGGTTTCCGCGCCGACTCTCGCGAACCCGTTCCAGTAACTTCAACCCGCGCTCTTAAGGTCAATATTGCCCTGGTGGTCGCAACGCCGGACGATGGTGCTGCGCGGCCGACGCAGGCTTCCACGCGCCCCAATGGCAATTACGCCACCTTGCCGGGGGCGGCTCGCAACAGGGGCGCAGGTGGATTTGGAAACTCCCTGGGCGAGGGTGCGGGTCCGGGCGGAGAAGCTGGAGCACTGCGCATTGAGGGTAATGGTTCGGAAGCTCCCGCAACGGCCGAGGGGCAACTTGACGAGGGTGACACTTCCGCGAGCGCTTCCAACTCTTTCCTGCTGGGGGGCGGCATGGGCGATGCCGCTACCCCCGGCGGAGGGCGATTTGGCGGCGGGCGCGGTGGGCCTGGTGGCGGAGGGATGGGCGGTTTTGGCGGCGGTCCGGGCGGCGAAGGTGGTGGCGCGGGGAGTCCGTTTGGCGGGGGAGGCGGACCTGGTGGAGGTGGTGGACCCAGCGGTGGCGGATTTGGTGGGCCCGGCGGTGGGGGCGGATTTGGCGGCGGCGGTGGATTCGGCGGTGGGGGCGGCGGTGGAGCTCGCGGCTGGTCTCGCAATGGCGCTCGCGTGAACCGCATTCGCGGCAATGTCATGGAGCAATACACCAACTCAGGCTTCGATGCCCATCCTTATCCGTTGAACGTCGCGGAGTCGCCGCGGATTCCCGCCTATCGCGAAACTTTCGGATTCTCCCTGGGGGGCCCTTTGGTGATCCCCCACGTTTATCGCGGCGGCAATAAGACAAGCTGGTTCGCAAGCTACAATTTGCAGCGGGGGAGGACGGGGCGAGACACATTCTCCACTGTTCCCACCGCGGCGGAGCGCATGGGGGATTTTTCCAGCACCGTTATAACCTCGGGGGCTTATGCAGGCACCGTTCCCACTCTCTACGACCCCACGTCAAGCACCACCGGGGCTCGAACGGCATTTTCGGGGAATGTTATTCCTCAGTTGCGGCTCGATTCCGCTGCCACCGGGATGCTGAAATATATCCCGTTGCCCAACCTTCCCGGAACCGTGCAGAACTTTCATTTGCAGGTGCCTTTGCCCAGCTCCAACGATCGTGTCATGGGGCGCATCGGGCAGCAGATTGATGCCAAGGACAGCTTGAACTTCATGTACTTTTTCAATTCCACGCGCAGCCAATCCGTGGCCAACTTCCCCGAGTTGACCTCGCACGCCACCACCCGCGGCCAGAACCTGAGCGTGAGCGAGTCCCACACCTTCAATTCCCACCTCGTCAATAATCTGACGGTGAATTTCAATCGCCAGACCACCTCGACGCTGAACGCCTTTGCATATCAGGACAACGTTGCCGCGCAATTGGGGATTACCGGTGTTTCCACCAACCCCTTTGATTGGGGAATTCCGGCGATCGGGTTTACCAATTTTGGAGGCTTGAACGATCCGCTGCCCTCGCTGGTCCGCCCTCAGACTTTGCGTGCCATGGAGATGCTGATCTGGAACCACGGAAAGCACAACCTCCGCATGGGAGGCGAATTGCGGCGGGTGCAGCAGAATACTGAAACTGACCCCAATGCGCGCGGCACCTTCAGCTTCACCGGCTACGGTACCAGCAACTTTAGCAACGGGTATCCTGTTCCCGGCACCGGCTATGACTTCGCGGATTTTCTCCTGGGCCTCCCGCAAAGCACTTCCGTCCGTTTCGGCGTCGCCAGCAATTATCTGCGCACTTGGGTGACCACGGGATTCCTTCAGGATGATTGGCGCGTAAGCTCGCACTTCACGGCGAATTACGGCGTCCGATACGAGTTCTTCCAGCCATTTGCGGAAAAATTCGGGCACCTTTCGGACCTGTCGTTCGCGCCGGGGTTCACCTCGCCGGGGGTAGTTACGGGCCTCAATCCCGGTTCATTGCCCGCATCGCTTGTTCACAGTGACGCGCATAACTTTTCGCCTCGCGTGGGAATTGCTTACCGGCCCTGGACTCAGCATCATCTTGTTATGCGTGCGGGGTACGGCATCTTTTACGACGGCAGCATCTATTCGCGCCTGGTGCCCAATATGCTTGACCAGCCGCCTTTCGCCACCGCCTCCACCCTTACCACCAACCCGACGCAGGAGTTGACGCTGGAGGATGGCTTCCCTGCCCTTTCCGCCAACACCATTCACAACACCTACGCGGCCGACAGTAATTTTCGCCGGCCTTATGCGCAGACGTGGAGCTTCAGCATAGAGGACGAACTGTTTCGCAACGTCGTCCTTTCGGTGGGTTACGTGGGCACCAAGGGGACCAAACTCGATCTGCTGCTCTCGCCCGACAGCGTGAATTCCAGCGCCTCCGGTTCACAGCAAACCTCCATCCCCGGCGTGCAACAGTTTCTCTATGAAACCTTTGGCGCGGCATCGACCTACAACGGGCTCCAGGTCACCTTGCGAAGGCAGTTCCACGCCGGATTTTCTATGAGCGGAAATTATACGTGGGCGAAGGCCATTGATGACGCGGCCAGCGTGGGTGGTAATGGCCGCAACATGCCTCAGAACAGTTTTGATTTGGCGGCGGAACGCGCCCGCTCAAACTTTGACATTCGCAACAGGCTGGTCGTCAATCACACCTACGAATTTCCCTTCGGGGAACAGCGCCATTTCCTTAATCGCGGCGGCGCGGCGGCGCGGATTATCGGCAACTGGCAGATCAGCGGCGTCACCACCCTGCAAACCGGTGGGGCGTTAACCGCACAGTTGGCGGGGAATCAATCGAATAACAATGGTTCGGGTGCGTTCGCCTCCGAGCGTCCCAATGCCACGGGCCTCCCGACAAGTCTGCCCCGCGGTGACAGAAGCACACTGGATTTCTTTAACACGGCGGCGTTCGCGCTGCCCGCCTCCGGCCAACTCGGCACCGCCGGACGAAACACCATCACCGGGCCGGGCACGGTGAACTTCAACATGTCGCTCGGCCGCTTCTTTACCTTCTCGCGGGAAAAGAATTTGCGTGCGCGATTCAGCATCGACACTTCCAATACCTTCAATCACCCGAATTACAGTGGCGTGTCCACCACGATGAACGCGCAGAATTTTGGCTGGGTGACCGGTGTCGCGTCGATGCGCACCGTGACCCTTAGTTTGCGGTTCAATTTCTAACGGCAGAAACAATGAGGCAGGCGTGCAGATGAGCGTATGGAGAAGTCAAAAGGCAAAGCGCAAAGGGCAAAACGCAAAAGTGCGTGCAGCCTCGACTTTGACTTTTGCCTTTTGTGTTTTGACTTTTGCCTTTCCTCTTCTTTCCCAGGCGCCGCCCTCTTCCCCGGCAAAACCAACCACGCCAGTTTCCAAAAGCCCGCAGCAAGCCTTTATCCTGCGCTCCCAAACCAATCTTGTACTGGTGGATGTGCGGGTCTACGACAAATCCGGCAAGCCTGTTACGGACTTACAGCCGTCGGATTTTCGCGTTACGGAAGATGGGGTTCAGCAGACCATCTCCGATTTCAGCCTGGAAAATGTGGATAAATTGGCGCAAGCCACCCTTGGCCTCAATGAGCAGCCCAAGGTCATCGACCTGGCCAAGCTCCCGGCGGAGGTCAATGCCGAGCAGGTGCTCCAGGACCATCGCCTTCTGGTCATTTTCTTTGACCTGAGTTCCATGCAACCTGACGAGTTGATGCGCGCGCTAAAGGCCTCCAGTGATTTCGTGTCAACCCGCATGACGCCGGCGGACCTGCTCGCTGTCGTCACCTACTCCGCCAGCTTGCGTGTAGTACAGGATTTCACCAACGATCGCGCTTCGCTTAAAAAGGCTCTACATTCCATCCTGGTCGGAGACCAATCATCCACCCTGGCCGCGGCCGGAGCCATTGGAGAAGCAGGCGGCACGGATGCCAATGGCATGGAAATTGTGACGCAGGATGTTTCCGACGCCTTCACCCCGGATGAGACCGAGTTTAACATCTTCAATGCGGACGAGAAGCTGGCGGCCATTGAATCTCTCGCCACCATGCTTCGCAACGTGCCGGGACGGAAGAGCGTACTCTACTTCTCCAGCGGCATCACCCGCACCGGGCAG
>JARLGN010000475.1 GCA_031292775.1 Acidobacteriota bacterium
CCAGCCTCTGGCCATAGAATTCCACGTTACCCGGCTTCCCGCTCCTCAAGTCTCCCCAGGAACATCCGGCGAGGAGCATGTTGCGGCCCCCACAGAGCATTCTACTCCCACAAAACGCGATGTGCTTCATAAACCATTGGTAATTCGATTTCGAGATCCCCGTTCGCCTATCAGTCCATTTGGAAATATTCTCCCGCCCCGCTGCGGTTGCAAATGCCCAACGGTTCATCTATTGTCATCCGCATCTTCGTAGTTTTATCTCCTCGGAGTCGGAATCACAGGACTGGGAATGCCGCCCACGGCACAGCCGGTCGCAGGGCGGGAGTGAGTATGAAAGGCCGAAGAGGGAAAACTCCAGTAGCGGTTTGGAGGTGAAATGAGTGGGATCTGGCCCCCGCGATTGATAAAGTCTGCCTGCCTTACGGCTGCGGTCTGTTTGTTCCTCGTTGCTCCCGCGCTCTGCCAGCAGGACAACCAAATACCCCTCTGGCCGCTGGCTGCTCCCATGGCCAAAGGCGCAAGTACGGACGACAATGCGGCTATTCTTCTTTATCTACCTTCATCAAATCAGCCCACGCCGGGAGTCGTCATCTGTCCGGGGGGCAGCTATAGCGCGCTCTCATTGGACAACGAAGGCCGCCAGGTGGCGGAGTGGCTGAATAAACTGGGGATTGCCGCGTTTGTTCTGAATTACCGTGTCGCCCCACAGTACCACTATCCCGTGCAACTTCTTGACGCACAGCGGGCGCTGCGCTACGTTCGCTCCAACGCCTCACTTTATAACGTGGTGGAGAATGAGATCGGCATCATGGGATTTTCCGCCGGCGGCCATTTGGCGGCGATGGCGGCGACGCACTACGACGCGGGCAAATCCTCTCCCAGCGATGGCATCGACCGCGTCAGCTCGCGCCCGGACTTTCTGGTTCTCATCTATCCCGTGATAACCTGTTCCGAGCCCTTTCAACACACCACGTCATGTTCAAATTTGCTGGGCCCGCATCCGGATCCGGCGCAGGCCGCATTGGTTTCAAATGAGAAGCACGTGACGGCGAAGACGCCACCAACGTTTCTATTCCACACCTACGATGACGAGACGGTTTCCGTGGAAAACAGCATGGCTTTCTTCTCCGCTCTGCGCAAAGCGGGCGTTCCTGCCGAGCTTCATATCTACGAGCACGGTGTGCACGGCGTGGGCTTGGCACAGGATGATCCCGTGCTGTCCACATGGCCGAAGCTGCTGGAGAATTGGTTTCGCGTGCGCGGGTTGCTGCCTAAGATCTTGCCTTAGCGTCTTGCTGCCGGATAGTAGCGGCGGGTTTACCCCGCCAGATAAAGGGATAAACCCAAGGCTGTCGAAATAGCAACCGCTCCAAGTGGACCACGCCACTCTGCGCTCTCCCATCATGAATTCGACATCAAAACTAAGGATAAATTTCCCCTCGCCCCCTTGGGGGAGAGGGGGGACCGCAAGGCGGAGGGGGCCCCACGTTCTGCTTGTTGTGGGGGTGAGGGGGTTTGTACCAAGTGGCAACCCATGGGTCAGAGCCCCAATCGCAAGTGAAAAGGGAAAAGTGAAATGCCCCAAGCTTCGGCAGTGTCGCAGAAGGCCCTTGAGTCTTGACCCCCTCACCCGTCCTGCCACGGCTGATGAAAGCGCCGGTTGCAGTCCACCCTCTCCCCCAAAGGGGCGAGGGAAGTGGATCTCAACGTCAGGAGATCTGACTCGTTCAGCTTTGCGCGCAAATTCGGGAAATGACTTTTCCAATCGCCTTATGGAAAACCTCGCGCGCCGGCAGGAGACTCACAACCAGGTAGCCTTCAGAGGGAAAATCGTAGAAGTGTCCCGGATGCACCGAGACACCTTCGTGAGTAAGCAAATCGAGTGCCCACTCCTCATCGCTGCGCGTCGAAGGAACGCGCAGGATGGTGTACCAACCGCCTTCCACGTTTAGCCTGCTTACCGGCAGCCCAGCGGCAAGCAATTCATCGAGCGTTTGTAAATTGGCCTTAACTTGCTGCAATACTTGCGATTGGATGCTGTGTCGTTGCGCGAGCCATTGGGGTGTAGCCAGCGCCACGGGAGCGCTTACGGAAAGATACGTGTCG
Source organism: Acidobacteriota bacterium (assembly GCA_031292775.1). Lineage (GTDB taxonomy): Bacteria > Acidobacteriota > Terriglobia > UBA7540 > UBA7540 > Bog-366. The sequence continues at coordinate 2,107 of JARLGN010000475.1, forward strand.
GCAATCACCTCCAGGCGCGCTTGTGCCTGGCGCCGCAACTCCGCCGGGCCGCTCACCACGATCCAGCCCAGTTTCATCTGCGGCAAGGCGGAGATTTTTGATAACCCGCTCAGCGTGAAAGTGAGCGCCTCCGAGTTTTCCGCATGGGTCACCACACGTTCCGCATCCACGCCAAAACCATAGTCGGCAAAAACTTCATCGGCGATTAGGGCTCCCTGGTTGCGGTGACAAAGCTCAATCATCCCGCCCAGTTCGCGCTTGCCCACATAGGAGCCCGTGGGATTGTTGGGGTGCACAACCAGCACCGCGCGTGTGAGAGAATCCCATCGTGAAGTGAGCGCTTCCAAATCCATCCGCCAAGCGCCGTCGTAAACAAGAGGGTAGGGAAGCACCTCAACATCATTCAAAGCACACAGAAAATCGAAAAGCGGATAACTCGGCTGCGGGGTCAGGATTTTGTCGCCGGGATTGGCCAGAAGCCGGAACACGAACGAGTAAGCCTCACTGGTGCTCGTCGTCAGGAAAATCTGGTCAGGTTGAAGCTGCACGCCGCGTTCAAAATAGTATTGGGCCACGGCTTCCCGCGCCACCAGCAGTCCACGTGGATCGGGCTGATAAGTCAGTGAGTGGGAGTCATGCAGTGGGGCAAGCATCTCTTCGGCGTCGAGCGCAAAACCACACCGGGTGGGGTTTGATTCTGTCAGGTCGAGAATGGGCAAGCCGCCCGCCCGCCGCTGGCGCAGCAACTCGGAAAGCCGATTGGGGGTTAGCGACCAGTTGGTTCGGGATGAGAACATGGTTAAGGGCAGGAGTCAGGAGCTGGGAGTCAGGAGAAAGAAACGGAAAGCTCACTTCAAACTTCTCACTTCCAGTTCCTTGCTTCTAGCTCCTCGCTTCCAGATTTTCGAAAATTTTCATCAAGCCGTCCAGGCACTCGCGCGTGGCTTCCTTCTTGTTGCCATCGGGGCGGCGGTAATGGGTCTCCACTGACATCGTCCCGTGGTATCCATCTTTGATCAGAGCCTGGAACTGGCCGTGGAAATCCACGACGCCCCTGCCGATGGGCACATAGCGGGTCCAGCCAGTCTTGTCAGGAACCAGATCTTTAAGGTGCATGTGGGGAAAAAGGCCGCGCACGCGGTTGTAGCCGTCGGGGTAGGGAACTTCGTGCAGATCCACGCTGTTGGCCGGATCCCAGTTTCCGCGCAGCCAGGGCGAGTCGATTTCGCGGAGCATCCGCCCCAATTCCTCCCCCTTGCCGACGTTGCACGAAGGTTCGTTTTCAAGCAGCAGTGTGATCTTGTTCTGTTCCGCCAGAGCCACGGCTTTCTTCAAGCGCTTCACGACGTACGGATACGCCTTCGTGGGATCCTCCACGCGCCAGTAGCTGAAGATGCGAACCTTGTCGGTGCCGAAAAGCCGGGCGATTTGAAAGGACTTGTTCAGCGCATCTTCTGCGTCCTGCTCCGTCAACTGGGCCTTGAAGAGGCCGCGTTCCTGGGTGGGAAGTGCGGGAATTCCCGGCAGATCCCATTTATAAAGGGGCGAGGCGATGTCGGATACCTGAAAGTGATGCTTGTCGATAATCTGCTTGGCGTGTTCGAGCTCCGGCTGCGACATGCTCATAATGTTCTTGCCGCCGACGGTACGCAATTCACAGTAGGAAAGCGAGTAGCTCGCGATAAACTCCAGGGCCTCGTCGAGGTCCTGGGAAATTTCATCGGTAATGACGCCGAGCTTGAACGGCACCGTTCCCTTGCCGGATGCCCTCGCACCCAGCGAAGCTCCCGCTCCTAGAGCGCCTAATGCCAGGCAGAATTTCCTCCGTGTCCATTGTTCCGTCATGCCATACCCCCTGGGAAATAAGTGCTTCTGATTATGGATAGTCAAAGGACGGCTATCGGCAATCTCAGAAACGGGTCGTCTACGGTTGTGCGCTCGTGACCCTTGGTGGGCGCAGTCAGCTTGGGAGTATGATAGCGTTAGGTACCGCCTTCCACCTCCGCCGCAGCCATTATGCACTCGAATCGCAATTCAGAAAAGGCGGCAGCTTCACGGCCACAATCCAAAGTGCCTGCGACGCGGAGCAAGTAACATGCCTTCCCCTCCATTCTGCAGGCCGACTGCCGACACTGGCACATTTCCATGGGCCGCTCCCAAGGATTTGCAAGTTGTTGATTGCTGTCTGTCAGTGTTTCGCAACACCGGAAACCGACCGGAGTTGATGGGTGTGATTATGGCAGACCAGGCTACAGGAGTTCGTCGCATGGTTGTAGGAGACCGGAGCACCGCCGTTCGGGGCGACCACCTTGATATCAAAATTCACCAGACGTTCGCCGGAAATACTGCCCGATTGCGCGCCCATCCCGTGGCTCGTGTGGCATACCGAGCACGAGAAACCGTCCTGCTTAACGTGGCGGGCGTGTTCGCTGAAGCTGCTGTTACTTATGATCTGAGAGAGATCGTGACACTTTGCACACAGCGCATACGGGCCGCCGTTGGCGCCGCCCTCGGCGTTTAAGTTCGGGTTCGGGAACAGGTTCGTAACCAGCATGCCCGGGGCCGGCGCCTGGCTGAATTCATACCGTCGCTCCAGGATGTGCGCGAACGTTGATCCGTGCGGCCCGTTGGGTCCGTTGCCGCCGAATTCCCGGTTGTCGTCGCTATTGTGGCAGTCCGTGCAGAGTATTCGTGCGCCCATGCTGCGCCCCACCGTCTGGCCATCGAGTTTGATCATGCCGGGACGAAGGCTCGGTTGCGGGAACGCGCTGGAGCGGTCGTGGAAAGCCGGATGGCTTGACGTTGCGAACGAGCTGAATTCCGGAATAATGTTCAGTGGGTCGCTGGCCGCAACCGCTCGTACCGGCAAATAGCCGAACGTGACGCTCGTTTTCTTGCCGGTGCTGGTGCCGTGGCAGCGCAGGCAATTCTCATATTGGTTCGCCGCCGGGCTGACCACGGTAATCCCGTCAGTTGCACTGATTCCCATGACCATGGCCTGTGACACACGTATTGCCGGCGCGGCAGGATACGTGGTCGCCCGAGTAGACGCGTGGGGATTGTGGCAGTCGACGCAGGTTACATGGACGTTTTGGTTCAACAGCGCCGACTCATGGGCGCGGTGCGACGTGTTCCCCACCGAGAATGCGTGGCCATATTTGGGCGCGATCATCTCGGCAAGAACGTTGGGGATGGCAGGAGAGATGTTCGAGCTGCCGTTGTGACAGGTGAGGCAGGTCTGGTCGTCGACCGAGCGCAGCAGCGAGTTCTGGCCCTGCACATTATGCGGCGCGTGGCACGACGAACAGCCGTTCCTGGCAACCGTGGAGTAGGACCCCAAAGAGTTCCGCCGCGGGTTCATGACCGTCCGGCTGATCACCCCGGCGGTGCTCGCCAGTGTGATCTGGGGCGCCACCTTGTTTGCCGAGGTGGCATGAACACTCGTCGACCAGCCTGCCAGTGGGTTGCTATTGGTCGCCGCAGCCCGGGCGGAGAGGGGCGTCCCTACGGTGGCCAAGGCGCTATTTCTGGATACCAGGACGTTGGTCAGGCCCATTCCCGTCCCTGTGGGAACGGTACTGTGGCACGCCAGGCAGAGGGCGCTGCTGGAGTTGTCGATCACCAGAAAATTCGGATTCTGCGGGTCGGTGTTCTGTACGTGGGGATTGTGGCAGCTCGTGCATTCCACATTTCCATTGATGAGACGCACGGCGCCCGTCGGGTCGGCCGTCGAAGGCGGGCTGGTGGTCAGCGATGAAACCAGGGACGACGAAGCCTTCAAGGGCAGCGTGAAGCTGACGGGGTGCATGGCGGAAAGGTCGGTGCCAAACACGTCCGCCGAATTCATTTGGCCGCTCATCGGAATCTTCCCGTAAGCGACCGTTGCGCCCGGCGAACCCGCCACCGTCCCATCGTGGCAACTAAGGCATAAGGTGCTGTCGGTGCCCAGGGCCGGTGAGGGGTTGGGCGTGTTCACCAATGTCGAACTGCTGTAAACCGTATAGGCTTGCACGCTGGAAAGCTTCTGGTTCCAGAGCGGGGTGGCAGCTACGCCCGCGCTGCCATTCAATCCCGAGTGCGGAGCGTGGCAGTACAAGCAGGAGCCGGAAACTGTGCCCTTAACCGGCGACGTACCGGTCGGCGACAGATCATGCGACCCAATCACATCCGTCTGTGCACGCGCGGGGCCGGCATGAATCAAAAGGATTACCACCAAGGCACCAAGGCACAAGGGCAGGAGCCAGTAACCAGGAGCCCGTAGCCAGGAGAAAGCCAGTCCCCTCCTTACTCCTGACTTCTGATTTCCGTCTTCTCGCTTTTGCTTCTTAGTGGTGATCATTCTTAGCCAACCCGAAGTACTGAAAAACCTGAATGCGGCGGTTGTAGGAATCAACCACAAACACGCGGTCACTATGATCGATAAACAAACCCGTGGGCAATTTAAATTCTCCGAACCCCGTGCCCTTCTGGCCAAAGTTGTAAAGCAATTGTCCTTCGCGGTCGAAAACCTGTACCAGCCCGGTCAATCCTTCGACCACGTAGAGGTGCCCTTCGGAATCCCTGCCGATTCCCTTGGGCCGAAACATATAACCCGAACCTTCGCCGATGTGCCCGACGGCGTATTCGAACTTTCCGGAGCGGTCCAACACCTGCACGCGGAAGTTCATAGCATCAACCACCAGCAGATCCCGTCCGTCCAGGCGCAATTCGGTGGGAAAGTTAAATTGTCCTTCACTTGCGCCGGGTCTGCCGATCTTCTGCAAAATCGCGCCCTGCATATCGAGCACCCAAATCTGGTTACGCAAGGTGTCCGTCACGTAGATTCGTTGGGTTTGGGAGTCCACCGCGATTCCGGTTGCCCGCTTGAAAAAGCCTTCGCCCTTAATGCTGCCGATAACTCGCCGGAATTTCCCCCCGGCATCGAAGAAGAATATCTTGCCCGAGTAGGAATCGGTCACGTAGATGTTGTCGGAGTCATCGACGGCGACGCATTGGGGCGAAACCAGCCCATCAACATCTTTGCCGCGGGAAATGAACTTGTATTTGTGCTGGGCGAAGTCAAAGATGTGAATGCCGCTCGCTCCCGGGTCGGTCACAATGATGCGATTCTGGGAATCGGTCACCACACTGTAGGGAGCAACCAGGGCGCGGTAATCAGGTTCGCCCGCCACCACGTCCAGGACACGGCCCCAGAAGCGGCGCTTGCCTTTGACCTCCCGCTCGGAGTAGACGCTGCCTTCGTACAAAAGCCTCCGTCCACCCTGAAGCTCAAGTTGTGGCAGGTTCACCGGGCCGCTCGGTTGCGCATTGGACCGCGCCGAAGCACCGGAGGGGTTCACCGCCAGGAAACCAAGGAGCAGGAGACAGGAGACAGGAGTCAAGAGACAGGAGAAACGCCGCCGAATTGTGACTATTAATTCTCGCATTTTGGTTCCTGGTCTTTTCAAAAGAAATCAGATTATCTCAAACCTGCCAACGCGCCTCATTCTGGCTCCTGACTCCTAACTCCTGACTCCTGCCTTTCTAAAAGAAATTGAACCAACGCGAGACTCCCACAAAGAACGATCCTACCATTGCCGGCGGGGCGCCGGAAACGCTAAAGCCCTGCACCAGCCGGCTGTACCCGGTAATGAAGTTCAGCTTGCGAAAGTTGTACGTCATCAGAACATTTATATTCTCATTGTTGTTGTTCGAGCTCAGAGACGCGCTCTGAGTTCCGCTCAAAGCCTTGGAGTAGCTGGCGGACATCGTCAGCCCACGAACCGGATTGGCTCCGAATCCCGCCGAATACGATTTGCCGTTAAAAAACACGACGGCCGCCGGATTGACGGCGGGTAGCGGAACCGGATTCGACACCAGGCCCGTCGTGGTCAAAAGCGCATTGCCGCTGGAGTCCGTGTAAGAACCATTGAAACTGAATCGCGACACGGTCAGTGAGGTTGCGTAACTCTGACTGGAATTGGCAGAGCCGGGCAGGTCCGTCAGCAGGCTGCGGGCGCCGCTTACATATGCTCCCCAATAGGACCGGCGGCGAATCCGGCGCCCCACGCTGCCGTTGTAGTTGTAGCCCGAGGTGGTGTAGTTGATCAATATGGTTTGGACCGCCTGCGAATAGCTGAAACCGCCGGCAACGACCCAGCGATGGATTTGATGCGAGTAGTTGACCGAGGCATTCAAGCCCATCAGACTCTGTTGCGATGTGTCGAGCGAGGTCCGTGTTACTCCCAAAACGCCATTGAAGGACCCTCCCAACAGCGTATTGGAATAGCTTGCCATGGCGTTGTACGAGTCCGACGCGAACGAGATCCCCAGGAAGGTTTGTTGCTGGCGCTCCGCGTAGGCATGGAGATTGAGGTGTTGCTCGGGCAACTCGTAATTGGCATAACCTGTCACACTGAGATCATGCGACGACTGCTGCCCCCCATTCTGCGGCACAGTGACGCCGGCAGTCAGCAGCGTGTTATAGAGTGTCCCTTCCAGGTTATCGGTGTAAAACGTGTTTGCCCCCACACTCAGGTGCGGGCGTGGGGCAATATTGACCGTACTCGTCAACGTGTCGATGGTGGTGTTGAATCGGTTGCTGGAGGTGGTGTCGCCGAAATCGGTGCTGATGTCAAGGTGAGTTGCGGCTGCGGAGAAACCTCCATTCCAGGGCAGGTTGTGACCCACGCCAAAGGAAAACGCATTGGCGCTGGAATCGGTGTGCTGCGAGGGTACGTTCACCAGGAACTCGGGCGTGAGCGTCCGGTAACCGGTGTACTGGTAACCGCCGTTCAGGTTGAAACCCGCAACTTTATAGGCAGAAGTGAGCGAAAACGTGTTGGAGTGTAGCGTCCCTCGACTGCCGGCCCCGTAAACGGTATAGGAATTGTTGGCATTCGAGAAACCGATATTCAGGCTGGGCAAATTCTCCGGGTGAGCACCCCAAGTGAGAGTCAGCACATCGCTATCCCCGTGCGTGGTGAAGTTGGTCAACCCGGGAATATTAAAGGTCCCGCTGCTGTTGAAGGAGCGGGAATAGCTGATGGAGCCGGGAAATTCGCCGCCACCAAAGAGCTTGGCGCTGGCGTTGACGCCGCTGCTCGCGGTCAGGGACTGAAAATTTGAGTTGACCCTGGATTGGTTGTAAAAAGGTTGAATGTCGAAGGTGAGAAAATTCGGATTGAAGTACGAACCGGAGAGGTCGGCCGTGCCGGCGCCGACAATGCTGTGGTCGGAAGATCCCAGGTTCGTGTAATCGTCAGTGTACCCCGCTGAGATCGTACCGTTCAGATTCAAACTGGTTTCGCCCTTCGTCACCTGCGCGTACGCAGGCGCGACAAGTGCCAGAAGGAGGACAGCGGGAATGAGCGAAGTTTTCTTCACAGCCAGTGACATTTTGCGCATTCGATTCCAAAACCGCGGGGAACCACCAAGACGACACGGAAGACAGGGAACAGGAGTCAGAATGAGGCTTGCCGCAGTTTTGCGAAACTCAGATTTCTTTTGAAGAAACCAGGAACCAGAAGGCAAGAATCCCAGTCACAATTCAGCGGGCTTGCTCCTGATTCCTAACTCCTGTCTCCTACCTTCTGACTTCTGCTCTTTACGCCTTTTCGATTTTCGCGTTTCTGCTTAGCTTCGTGGCCAGCGCGGAACGGAGTTGCTCGTTCTTGTCTTTCGTCAGTGCTCCGAGCAACTTATCCTTAACGGTTTCGAATTGTTGCATACCGGAAGGAATGTGGGCGGTCAGGCGCAAAATGGTGTAGTCATGGGCGTCAAACTCAACGATGTCGCTTACCTGGCTGGGTTGCATGGCGGCGAGCGCCTTCACCACGGGGGGAGGCAATTTCGACCGGTCCGCCGCCTTGTGATCTCCCATCATCACCCGGAAATCGTCTTCGGAGATTTTTTGCGCCAGCAACCCGAACTCCTCATGATTTTTGGTGGCCTTGGCCTGGCGGAGTGCGCTGGCGGCGCGCTGGCGTGCCTCCGACAATTGGGCAGCGGTCGCGTTCGGCGGAGGCAGTATGGAAATGCTTTGGAATGAGAATGACTCCGGCGAGTTGAAGCGTTCGGGGTGTTGGTTGTAGTAGGCCTTCGCCTCCGCAACGGATACCACCGCCTTGCTGGTCACTTCCTGCTTGAGAAGCTTGTCAATGAGCAACGAACGCTCAATCTTCGCCCGCAGGATCGGTTCCGAACCATGGAATTCTGCTTGCAGGAACTGCTGATATTCGTTGGAGGAACTGAACTGCTGCCGAAACTCCGCCTGGGCGTGCGCGAGCTCGGCCGGCGGCACGGTCATGTTCCGCCGCTTTGCCTCCTGATATACCAACTCCTCAAAGATGATCATCTTCATCGCGCCATCGCGGATTCCCGCTTCCATCTCCCTGGGAAACCCGTTGTGTGTGCGCGCATAAGGAAAGATCGTGAACATTTCGCGGAGCAGGTCGCGGTCGGTCAGCACGGCGCCATTCACCCGCACCACTGGCCGGCCCACGGGCCGCAATATTACGCCGGATTCAGTAGCCGGCTGGATCACCACCGGGGCATGCGCCGCCACCTGCGCCACGGCTGGGGAAGCTACCAAGAGAGCAAGAAGCAGGCAGATGGGCAGATGGGCAGGTAGGCAGCTAGTGGGGTGGAGAGGTGGACGAGCGGGCGGTAAGGTCTTCGCTATCTGCCCATCTGCCCATTTGCCCATCTGCCTGCCCTGTGTCTTGGTTTCTTGATGGCTCATACTCTTCTTCCTCTCAAATCAATCGAAAAAACAGGGGGAGGAGATTCCCTCCCCCTGGGTTAAGAAAAACAAGTTAGATCGTCGGTACGTTCATCACGCCGTGAGCTTCGTTCGACTCGCCGCCGTGACAATTGCGGCAGAACTGAGCTACGGAGTTACCATTGGAGTTCGGGTTGTACTGGCCACGAACGAAGAACATCGTCGTGAACGAGCCGTTCTTGTTCGAGTAGACGGTCATGCTGTGCTGATCGTGGCAGGTGGTGCAGGTTACCGCATTCACCGTCGTCCCGAAAGTTGCCAAAGGATTGGACCCGTTCCAGAAGGAACCGGGATAGTTGGTCAGAAACACGGACGAAGCGGCGCCGTTCATGGTAATGGGCGTGGCCGTGTTACCGCCGCCGGTGCAGTCCCAGTTATAGGAACCACCGCAACTGACGATGGCGTTCTGGCCCACCGGATGGTCGTTCTGATAGGCAGTCCCACCGGCGGGAGCCGCCTTGGCGAGCAGGGTGGGAGCGGTGCCGCCCACGATGGGCAAGGTCTCAACGGTCTGACCTTCCATCATGCCGACATTGGTCAACACGCCGTCATGGCAGCTCAGACAGAACAGGATGACAGTGTTCGCGTCATGGGCACTGACGGGTGCCGACGGCAGCGTGACTGCGTACGTCGCCTTATTGTCGCCGCTGAAATTGAACGTTTTGCCGTACAGGGGAGTAAGATCCTGTCCCCACAAAGCGTACATACCGTTCTGGGGATCGGTGCTGGATACTTTTCCGTTGCCGAGCGAACCACTATGCGGAGCGTGGCACATGACGCAGCCACGGCCATAGCCGTTGTGCGCCCCCAGTACGTCAGCGCCGCCCTTGTAGGTGGGTTTGGTCTGGGCCATTGCCACACTCGAGACGGCAAGGACTAAAAGTACTAATAGACTAAGTCTTCTCATTGGGTTAATTCCTCCTCTTATATTTTCTTGCTATGCCGCTCCGGGTTTTTGCCAGGGCTGCGTTTTCTGGCTGTCACTCGACAACCGAAACCTATCGCGGCGCTATTGCGCCGCAGAATCTTTTTTGGCGGACAGATCCGGCTTCGCCTGCGCCGCCTCTGCCGCCGGGTCCTTTAGCTCGGGGACTGCCGACGATTTCTGCTCCTGGCCGTCGCGGCGCGCCTTCAAGGCGGCGGCTTCCGCATCTGTTATGTAGCGGAAAACCTGTACGCGGCCGGGAAACGTCTCAGAAACAATCACCTTATTCGATGGACTAATCGCGATACCCCACGGCCCCATGAATTGGCCCGGGTAATATCCCTGCCCGCCAAAGTAAATGAGCAGGCGGCCTTGCTGATCAAAGACCTTCACAAGGTTTTGCGCCGCATCGACCACCCAGATATGGCCGTCGCAATCGACGGCAATCCCCTTGGGCCGCTCCAGGTCCGCCGGACCGTCACCGTTCTTCCCGAACGTGCTGATGAACTTGCCGTCGGCGTCAAAGATCTCGACGCGGTTGTTAAAGGTGTCGGTGACGTAAACGTTGCCGTCCTTGTCCACCGCCACGCCTTCCGGCATGGAGAAAAGCCCGGGGTCCGTCTGATCGTGATTCCTGCTGGGCTTGCCAATCTGGCGCAGCAGTTTGTAATTGTCCGCATCGAAGACATCCACAACATCGTTTCCGGTGTCGGCCACATAAAGGAACCGGTTCTGCCGGTCGATGGACACACAACCCGGACGGACCAGAACGTCCGCTCCGAATGACGCTTGCAACTCATGCTTGGGGTTGAATTTCAGTACGTGGTGCAGCTTGGCGTCCGTGACAAAAATGTCGTCATTGTCGTCCAGCGCCACATCGACGATCAGGCCAAAGTTCGCCTCCCGGCCGTGACCTATCATTTGCACATGGCCCTTTTTCTCCGGGTCGAAGATAAAGACCGCGCCCACGGATTGATCGACCGCGTAAATCATGCCCTTGGAATCAACCCCCACTCCGTAGGTGCGAATCAACTGAAACGGGAGGTTGTCCAACTTGATTTCGTCACTGGTCTGGGTGCCCGCCAGGCGGTCCATCCAGGTCTGCTTGCGCGCCTTGTTGGTATAAAGGTTGGGATCAACCTTTTCTCCCGTGAACAGGTCCTGAAAGGCGATGCGCGGAATCGCCGGCGGATTCGGCCATACGATCTTCGCGATGTCAAAATAGCCCTTGATCCGCTGGTCACCCAGCTTCTGCGGAGCCAGGGTTGCATCTTTCTTTTTGCCGGCATGAAGTGGCGCCGGCAGGAAGACGGCAAGGAGCAGTAAGCTCACGGCAGCGATCCCGACTTGAAACACATTTGGCTCGCGCCTCGACATCTTATTTCCCTCCCGCCCGCACATCCGTAAGGTCCATTCCATTGATGTGGCAGGTTTGGCAGAATTGCATGTTGTTCTTCTGGTCCTTCACCAGCATCGCCGGCACATTCCCCGCGTGCTGCTGGTGGCAGGTGAGACAGTTCATCGCGAACGGAACTTTGGTTTTCGGATTCACCACGTCGGCCACCGGGTGCTTTTCAACCGGGTGTCCGACGCCATATTTCAATGGCAGGACCGGTACCCTATTGAAGTAAGCCTCCGGTAGCTTTACTTTGCCTCCGAAAACCGCCACAAGGTGTTCGCTATCCGACTTCTGCTGGCTGGCATCAGGCCCGTGGCACGACAGACAAAGCTCGTTGACCGAGGCCCGAAGTTGCTTCGGGTAATTGCCGGTGTGGGCGTCATGGCAGACCAGGCACTGCCCCGTCTTGTAGGGATCATGCTGCACGGAGGCCTTCTGGGCCTCGTGGCACATCGCGCACAGGTCTCCGCCCGTCGCCACGTCGGTAATAGTGGTCTTGTTGTTCTCAGAGGTGGCGGTATGGCAGTTTTCGCATCCTTGTCCCACCGCGGTATGCACGAACTTGCCCTGGTTCTTATTTGGGTGGCACTTGATGCAGGTCTCCGTCTTGATCGCCTTGGGATCGATGTAGGGGTGCTCGGCCGTTACCAGCGTGATGATTGGTTCGGCTTTGGTCGGCGCGGCGGCTGCCACCAGCATCAGCTTCGGCGACTTGGACGCGTGCGGGTCATGACACTTCAGACAGTCGGTTTCCGTTGCCGCCTGGCCCTGATGGGCCTTGACCATCGCCGCCCCCTTGGCATCGTGACAATCCAGGCACAACTGAGGGGAGTCCTTGGTGAGGTGATTGGCAAATTCGCGCTGAGCGGGGTTGCCGGTCTTGTGCGTCACGTGGCAGGTCTCGCAACCCTTGTCGAGCGCCGCGTGCCGGCTGCCCCCGGTGGGAACCCCCATGCCCGTGTTGTGGCACGAAAGGCAGAGGTTGTCCTGCGGTGTGGCTCCGGAGGTCGCTTTGACCAACAAGTCATTGTTCTCCGCCCGGTGCGGATCGTGGCACTTCAGGCAATCGCGGACCGCCGGACTGTGGACGTCACCTTTAATAGTGGAAGCGTTTTTGTCGGTGTGGCAGCTCAGGCAAAGACCAAGCGGGTTGGTGGTGGTGAGCTTCACGCGGGTAACGTCTTTGGTTACACGAACTTCATGGCAACTCAGACAGCCTTTCGCCATCGCCGGATGCACAACTTTGCCTTTGGTCTTGTCCGCATGGCACTCGGCACATTTCGCCACGCTAGTATTCGCGTCGAGCTGAGGGTGCGTGCTCGCTCCCACCCGCGGGACTGTGAGACCGATCAGAAGTCCGAACATCAGGGCCCGCTTCATGCCTGCCCCCCAAGATATGGGTCTGGAAGTACGGGGACAATCTGCGATTCACCAGTTACACGCATGAAGTCATTACGGTATCCGTGGGAGACATTTTCAGATGCGCCTCGGCCTTCCGCCGCGCCGCGCAGCAGGTGCTCTGCCTTGCTGGCGTGGGGATCGTGGCAGGAGAGGCAACTGAACTCCGCATCAACCTTCCCAGGCCCTTTGCCGATAGCCGAGTCGCTCATTCTAGGAGGCTTACAGTTCGCGGAGTGCCCTTCACTGATCTTGGGCGCGCTCTCCCAAGACGCAAGATCGTAAATCTGACCATCTAACAGACGTACCACCCTGGCATCGGTGTCCACCCTTGCGTAGGGCCCATTCAACATATGGCAACTGAGGCAGAGGGTGTTCACGGCGGCACGCGTCTGTGCTTTGTATGCTCCAGAGTGAGGGTTATGGCAGATCAAGCACTGCCCTGCCTGGTAAGGCCCGTGCAGCACGAGATTCTTCTTAATTTCGTGGCACTTGGTACAAAGGTCACCACCCCTCGAAATGAGCGTGACGGTGGTCTTGTTATCAGCGGAAGTCATCTGGTGGCAGTTCTCACACCCCATCCCCACCGCGGTATGGACAAATCTACCCTGGTTCTTAGTGGGATGGCACTTGAGACAGGTGTCGGACTTCAAGTCCTTTGTCTCGACATACGGGTGATCTGTGGAGTCCGCAGCAGAAAGTCTACTAACCCCTGATGCCCAAACTGCCGAAATAGCGAGAAGGATTGGTAGGCCTTCTTTGGGCCCTTTCAGCAACCGAATTCTAAGAGAGTGGTTCCCTGTACCCATAGTTGTAAAACCAGACGAGCACAGGATAGACAGCAAGGGTTTAGCCAAAGATGTGAATAATTTGTCAGCTCATGCCCTTATAAATCGTTAATAATCTATACTTTCTGGTGGTCCATAATTACCATTGCGCAGAAGTGTAGTATTTTACAGCATGGTGCGTAAATTTGCACAATAGTCAGTATTCTAATGAGGTTACTCACGTACCGGGTTTTCCCTGAAGGTAGATGCCACTCTACTAAACAGTGATGTGTCAAAAGGAGGGCCTTCCGCCAGAGGAGTTGGCCGATCCTTCCAGCGACCCGGCGCAGGAGTTTTTTCGAGCGGCCCCGCGAGCTACACGCACGAATTAGCTCAAAATGTCAGAACACTCAGGCGACAATAAGTTTGTTGTTGGAAAGGATCGGGGTGTCGCGCAAGGTGCCATCCCCTCTTGAATCGGCTGATCTTTACCCACATCTTTGGCTGGACACGGGGGGTTAACTTTAGCCCCCCAACCCCGAAGGGGTTTGCATTCAGTAGCCGTGGGCAAGGGCATGTTCTTTGTGCCCGCCGCCCACGGTTGACGATCCGGTCCTCGCCTCGACCCTGGAGGGGTCGAATGTGCCGGGCCGACGTTAATACCCACCGGCGACCCCGCCACCGGTGTGATTGTCGACCCTTTCAGGGTCGGTAAGGCCGTGGGAAGCTTACCGTGGGCCGCGGGCAAAAACTACCTGCCCATGCCCACGGCAACTGTAAGCAACCCCCATCCGGGTTTGGGGGCCAAACTTAAACCCCCCTGTC
>JARLGN010000476.1 GCA_031292775.1 Acidobacteriota bacterium
TCCCGATGGATTTCAAACCGCTCTCTGGCATTTTTGCGGGCGAGGTTTGCCATGGCGTGCAAATTGTATTGATTGACCGTCAAGCGCTCGAGCCCACCGAAATGGGAGTGGAACTGCTTACGACACTCTGGCGGCTATCTCCCCAGAATCTCAAGTTGGATGGCACGCTGAATCTGGTAGGAAGCCACAAGGTTCTGGATTCGATTCGTTCCGGCGAAAGCCCCTCGCGCATCTGGTATGACTGGCAGGAAGCGCTGGAAACATTCAAAAAAGTCCGGGCGCGGTATTTGCTGTATCCGTGATCATTTGGCGTTCTTTCGTGAACCACCGGTTCACTCAGTGTCTCAATGCCTCTGCGGTTCATCCTTCCCGCACAAACGGAGCTCCGCATCTTCGTCGGCGTATGCCGCCACGATTTCGCCGAAGTAGATGCGGTGGGAATTTCCCCCCGGGTAGGCTTCGTCGAGGACAGCCTGCGCGAGCGCGTCGGGGAGCACGTCGTTGCGGTGTACGGTGCGGCACTCATAGTGCACAAGGCATTCCTGGACAATGGGCGCAAGCACCTCGCGGGGCTGGGAGCAGCGGTCAGGTGCATCTCCTTAAACTTGTCATGATCGCGCCCGGAGACCGTTCCACAGTGGCTCGCGGCCGCAGCGAGTTCTCGTGGAGGCACATTGACCGTGAAGTCGCTAATTTCCTCTCAGCGTTTAGTGATGTTTATTGTCTCCATGGGAAGAAGATGGTTTGCTTTGGCTTTGCGGCTTCGATGCGTGGGGAAGACTCTCCTTGTCGCGCATCGGACCGGCGGGTTTCCCCTGGCGCAGGTTGTTCATCTGCTGTGGCTCGAGCGGCCGTCCGGGATGAGAAGAATAGGCATCCTGGCGCACGGCAAACGGAGCGTTGGTCGCGGCGGGGGCGGTACGTGAAAACACCCGCGGGAATGGCCTGTTGGGTGGGCCACCCGATGGCGTCACATTGTGAGGTCCCGGTACAGGAGCGTTGGTGTGCATCCCTGCTTGAACTCCAGGAGACGCTGGCCCTTGTCCTCCCGCTCGATATGCGTGTACAGGCGGGGGAGCTACAGGCCTGGCGCCATAGACTGCCCGGCCCGTGGGGTTGACCTCAGGATGGGCGACAATCTGCGCATGCGCCAACTGTTCCCGATCCACTCGCACCATTCCGCGTTGCACCGGCTGACCGCCGCGAAAAACCTCGCCGGAAACGGCAGTTACGCCGACTTCGCGGTTAGCGTAGCGGACATTCGTCACATTGACCACATTCACTTCGCGACCGTAGTTGAGCCCGTGGTGATACCAGGGGTCAAAGGGCTCGCGAGGCCCGAGGGGAAACCATGCTTGCACGCCTATGCCGATCCCCACGCCAAAGCCCGGACCGCCGACAAACGCCACCAGCGCGGGGGCGTATACAGGCCGCACGACGACAGGTCCGGGAACCCAGGCCCAAACCGGGCCGATGTGCGCCCAGCGGCCATAATGGAAGGGCGCATAGCCCCACGGCTCTGCTTCCACCCACGTCCAGCCCCAAGGTTCAACGAAAACCCAATTGCCATTCCGATAGGGAACCCAGCCGGGGGGCACGTCGCTGGGGATCCACACGGGACCAATGTCAGGCTTCTCGGTCCACGTCCCGTGAGCGTCAAGGTCCTCACCTCCCGGAACAGCGGGGCCAACGGATTTTACCGAGGTGGATGATTCAATGCGTCGGTCGCGCCCCGCGCACCACCTGTCAAATTCGTCGGGCGAGGCCACCGATAGGTTGGAAGACGCTACCGGGCCGGTGCCCGTAAGCCGCACGGCCTGCCCGCTTTGCAGCGTCTGGGAAAGGTCTCCGGCGCTGATTTGCAGCGTTCCGGCATTCACGGTGACCTGGGTGGAGTTGCCGTCGGCGGCAGTCT
Source organism: Acidobacteriota bacterium (assembly GCA_031292775.1). Lineage (GTDB taxonomy): Bacteria > Acidobacteriota > Terriglobia > UBA7540 > UBA7540 > Bog-366. Next base: position 1,916 of record JARLGN010000476.1, read on the forward strand.
CCACGCGATAGGAGCCCGCCGATTGCAGAATCAACGCGCCGTTGGGAGTATCGATTTCCACGGAATTGTTTGCCGGCATTTCATAAACGGTTACGCGCAGGGTGCCCTGGCCAACACCCAGTTGCATGAGCTGGTCATTCAAGTTAGCCAAGGTCACGTCCGTGGCTTGCGAGAGACGCACAGAAAAAGGACCAACCTCCAGTTCGGCACGACCGTCCTGATCCGTGTAAATGCGGTCGCCGGTGGTGACCGGCCGATTCACCGTGGCCTCGCTCCATTCGGTCTCACCGGAAGGCTGGAACGAAACTTTGCCCTGGGCGAAACTCATGCGAGCCACCCGCGCCGGGGGATCACCTTCATCCGCGCAAGCTATTGAGGCGAAGAGACCTGCCAGCAAGAAAGGAAGCAACAGTAACAACCCGCGTCGCAACGTCGGCATTTTCATATGCGCTCCTTGCACCGGTACTTTGATTCGAATCCTACCCTGGCGCGTTGCCAATCTCCCCGGAGTATTTCGCGGATACACCGCGAAGTCCGGAGCCGTGTAGAGTCCTAACGATGTGGTTCCACCATTCCCGAAATGCGCTTAAGTCTCTTTAAAGAGTAGCACATGCCGCCCAAGACAGAAAGAGGCTACAGGCCTTTTCCCTGGGTGGTCAGCACGAGTTTCCCGTGCTTTACTCCGCGCAGGCTTAGAATCCGGTCGGCGAGGCGCCGCACCTCGGAGCTCAAGCCCTTCATGATGATGACTTCCAGACAATTGTGGTGATCCAGGTGGACGTGCGTGGCGGCAAGCACCATGTCCTGAGCATGGTGTTGGGCCTCGATCAACTGCTCCGCAAGCTTGGGCTGGTGGTGGTCGTAGACCATGGTCAAGGTTCCCACCACCTCACGGTTCTCTTCCACGTCCTCGGCGACGGAGTAGTCCCTTACCAGATCGCGAATCGCCTCAGACCGATTCTTATAGCCTTTCTTGTGGATAACGCGGTCGAACCGCCGCAGTAGTTCGCTATCAAGTGAAATTCCCGTTCGAATCAACGTTGACATACAATCTCCTTGGGCGAGGACAAAGCTTTTCAAAACCGCTTCCATACTACCAGCGAAATGGCCTTTTGGGGTGGTATGCGTTCGGACAACTTGTCTTTTGCAATAATTAAGGGAAGGCGGTAAGGTGGTGCGCCTTGTGTTACGATAAACATTTTCGTGTCACAAGAAAAACACCGATCGTCCAGGAGTGGAAACATGAAACGCTTTGTCCCCACCGTTCTCGCCGTCGCGGGAATCCTGCTGACCCGTCCCTTCTCTCCCTCGCATCCCAAACGTCAAAGCCCCAGGCGCTCACCCTGCCGCTCCAATGCGCCCAAGGAGATTGCCCGCTGCTGCACGGGGCGCCGCAGATAGCGGGAATGCGCATCGGGTTCGTTGGCTTGAAGCCCGGCGAAACCGTGGGTTGGCACACGACGGGCAGTAACGAAGAGTCATTGGTCATTCTGCACGACCGCGGGGAAGCGCGCTTGGAGGGCCAACCATCCCGCCCGCTCGCGGCGCCCGCCTTTGCCTATATTCCTCCTTCCACCCGCCACAATGTTGCCAACACCGGTGACAGCCTCTTGGAATACGTCTACGTGGTAGCGCCCGCCCAAAACAAAAAATAAGTGGTAGCACGATTTTGTAAATCGTGTTATCTTCCCTTTCTTCACCCAACGGGTGAAAATTTATGGCACACCCAAACACCTTAGATCGCCCTGGGCGTCGCGAACAGGAAAAATCAATCCCGTGAAAGTTCACCAGACCTTTCATCCCTTCAAACCTTGTCTTGCCTTCATCTTGACCCAGGTGGACGGCCAATGGCGGGCGCGGGGGTTGAATTGCAGGCCGCACGCGGATTGAAAGCCACAGGCACAACGGGAAGCAATGGCACCGTCATGGCGCATTATTAGATTCGTAACACGAGGAGATCCTTTGAAATCTTTCTTCGCCGCCTTCATCTTGATCGTCTTTTTCTGCGCGCCCACCGCGCGAGCCGCGAACAGTGGCAGCGTCAGCGGGCAACTGACCGATGCGCAAGACAAACCTGTGCCTGGAGCAAAGGTCGAAGGGACGGTCACCTCCGGTACAAAAACGATTAAGGTTACTCCACTCTTGGTTGCCGCGCAGGGGAAGACGCCGGTCGCCACGAGTGATAAGAACTATCCGCCTCAGCTATCAGGGACTGTCATTGATTCCTCTGGCGCGGTGATTGCCGGGGCTACCGTGCAGGTTCGAAGCGCGAACGGTACTGCACAAAGAACGACACAGTCGGACGCGAACGGCTCCTTCGTTATTTCCGGACTCCCGGCAGGCCATTATCAACTCGTCGTGTCTAATCCCGGTTTTGCAACCAAAGAAACGCCCATCGCTCTGGGGACCACTGAGTCGTCGGCCCCGCTGCGCATCTCTCTGGCTGTGAGCGCCGTGAGCAGCGCCATAACCGTGAATGGCCGGGCGGACGACCTTGTCGGCATTGCCGTTTCCGCCACCCAGGGAACGGTGGGGGCAACGGAAATACGAGATCGTCCGATTCTTCGTACGGGAGAAGTTTTGGAGACGGTGCCCGGGCTCATTATCACTCAACACGCCGGCGGCGGCAAAGCCAACCAATATTTCTTGCGCGGCTTCAATCTCGACCACGGCACAGATTTCGCCGTTTTCCTCGACGGCATGCCGCTTAATCTGCCGTCGCACGCGCACGGCGAAGGGTACTCCGACATGAACACCGTCATTGACGAGCTTGTGCAGCGCGTGAATTTCCAGAAAGGTCCTTATGACGCCGATGTCGGCAACTATGGCTCAGCGGGCAATGCCAATCTGGAGTTCTTCAAGACTCTGCCCCAGACCTTCGTCGATTTTGAAGGTGGCACGCTTGGCTACGCGCGAGGCGCGTTCGGCGCGTCGGAAAATCTGGGCTTGGGCAATTTGCTGGTCGGTGGAGAAGCCTATTACGACGACGGCCCCTGGAAGCACCCGGATGGTTATGCCAAATTCAACGAACTTGTAACCTACAGCCGGGGAGGAGACGCCAATGGGTTCAGCATCACGGGCCGCAGTTACCATGGGAAATGGAACTCCAGCGATCAAATCCCCGATAACGCCGTGCCGCTCGTGGGTTTCTTCGGCAGCCTGAACCCGGCTGACGGCGGCAATTCAGGGCGTTATAGTTTGCAGGGCGAATGGCATCACACCGGCGCAAATTCCGAGACGCAAATCACGGCCTACGGGTTTTATTACGATCTCGACCTATTTTCCGATTTCACTTACTACTTGTATGACCCCATTCACGGCGACCAGTTCGAACAGCAGGACCGGCGCTGGGTGGCTGGGCTGGGCGCACATCATACGATTTTCAGCAAATGGTGGGGCCGCAGGGTGGAAACCACGTTCGGGCTGCAGCTCCGCAACGATTGGATCCACAATGGCCTGTACCGGTCGGAAAATCGCGTGCGCGTGAACAAGGAAGATGTTTGGGCTCCCTATCCCGGCGAGCCTAACGGTTATTTGCCCGCGGACACGACCGTGAATAAATTCACCGATACGCTGGGAAGTTTCTATCTGGAAAACAAAATCCAGTGGTCGAGCAAATTCCGCTCAGTCGTAGCCCTGCGCGGCGACGACGACCGGGGTGCCCTTACCAGCTTTACCGACCCCCGCAACTCCGGCTCGGCCACCAAGTTCCTGCCCAACCCAAAATTAAGTTTGGTTTTCGGCCCGTGGTCCGATACGGAGTTCTACCTACAGGGCGGATTCAGTTTCCACAGCAACGATGTGCGTGGTGCGACGCAAAACTATGAACCGGTTTCGCCGGACAATCCTTACCCCGATACGCTCACCGCAAGAATCCCCCTTCTGATCCAAACCAAAGGTGCGGAAGTCGGCGTGCGCACTCTCGCCATCCCACATCTGCAAAGCACCGTTTCGCTCTGGTATCTCCACAGTAATTCTGAACTGGAGCAGTCCGGTGATACCGGAGGCACCGTCGCTTCAGCAGCGCCAAGCAACCGCTATGGCATCGAATGGGCGAACTTCTACACGCCACGGGGGCATTTGGCTTTTGACTTTGACATGGCGGACTCCCGCGCCCGTTTTACCGAAGTAGACCCTGATGATGCGACGTTCATCAACGCGGACGGTAATCTTTGCGCAAGAAACTCGAACTGCCCGGTCGACGCCAGTTTTGACCAAGGTCCGGGTGGCAAGTGGGTGCCCGAAGCGGTTGGCATGGTGATTTCATCGGGCGCCACACTGCACGATCTCAAAAGCTTTTCGGCGAGTTTGCGCCTGCGCGACTTTGGCCCGCGCTATTTGACGTCCGACGCAATTTATCGCTCCAAGACAACGGCATTGCTCAATGCGGAGGTCGGCCGTAAAATTAACAACACATGGCGCGTTTCGGTCGAATTCTTGAACTTGCTTGACCGCCGCGATCACGACATTGACTACGCCTATGTCTCCCAAGTAACGCCAACAGCCGCGCCGGCATTCACAGACGTTTTCCACCCCGTCGAACCGTTTCAGGTGCGATTAAAGATAGAAGTAACCCCACACTTCCGTCGTTGATTCCACCTACGAATCGTCGGATGTTCGTCCGCAGTTCGCTATATGAATTCAAAGGAAATGATTGGTTGTTTATGAGAATTTGCTATTTTGATGCGTTTTCAGGAATTAGTGGGGACATGACTGTGGGAGCTCTGGCCGACGCCGGCGCGGACCAGGGCGCGATTACCCAAGCACTCAAAGGTTTGGGTACAGACGCGACGTATGAATTCGCGAAGGTGAAGCGGCGAGGAATCGGGGCCACGAAATTTCGAGTTGCAATCGGCGAAACAAAGCGCCATCGGCATCTTCCCGCCATTGTGAAGATGATCGCAGGATGCGAGGCGCCGCAGCGCGCAAAGGAGTGGGCCATCGCCGCCTTCCAACGCCTTGGAAGTGCGGAGGCATCGGTGCATCAGGTGCCAATTGATAAGGTGCACTTCCATGAGGTTGGAGCGGCTGATTCCATCGCCGATATCGTTGGGGCATGTGTTGCGCTCGAACTCCTCGGGATCGACGAGGTTGTCTGCTCCGCCGTGAACGTTGGGCGAGGAACCGTCGAAACCGAACATGGTGTGCTTCCCATTCCGGCGCCTGCCACCGCATGGCTCCTTCAAGACAAACCAATCTATTCGAGAGGACCCAGCGTCGAATTGACCACACCTACAGGCGCGGCATTAGCCTGTTCGCTGGCATCCCGATTCGGTCATCCTCCGGCAATGAAAATTGTGGCTAGCGGATACGGGGCGGGCGATCGCGATTTTCCCCAACATGCGAACGTACTTCGGGTCATGGTCGGGGAGTTGTTATCCAACCTGCGATGTGAAGGATCGTACCCATGTCCAGACCGGCCCGAAAACGAATGACAAAGTACCCAGCGCCGGAAAATGAGCCTTGAAAAAGGTGGTTGGGAAATGGCTGCAACGAAAATACGCCCAATGACCTTGACTCTTAGTGCGATGGCGTGTCAAACAAGGAATTCCGGTTGTCGCTGGACCGGCCCTTCGATAATGGGAAGATCGACGTCGGTTTGAACATGATGGCGGCGAGCGGCTACACGGGATGGACCACGGAGAACTTCGGCCTCGCCAGCACCCACGCGCCCGGAGCCGTGGGAGTCGACCCCGTTACAAAATTGGTTCCTGCCCACCCGGTCAATGAGGTGGTGGGCGTGCGAATACCGTCGTACCCGAGCATAAACTTTACCTGCAGGTTTGGTCACTAACCCGAACTTCTCACCACTTTGGACGCCGCCGGAAGGGCGGGGCTGAACCGGTTGCGGAAAAATGCCGGATTCGCAACGTACCGGCGACTTTACGTCGCCATAATCTCAATCGGCGCAGCACGGAAATGGCGGGGTAAACCCGCCGCTACACTTTTTTCCGCAGACTGTGAAACTCCGCCCTTCGCCGCGTCGGGTGAGAAGTGCGCGCCCGGCGGTGAGAATTCGACACGATTATTCCTACCGGCAGGAATCGCCAAGAAATCTTACTAGGCTATGGCAACCACCATGCAGGGGCAGGGAAGGAAGAACTGTGTCCGGGTGGAATTGCGCACCCGTGGTGGCAGAGGCGCGGCCCAGCCGAGGAGAGCAGTGGCAAGTTATTCGTGACGGGAGGCAGGCAAGGTCCGACGGAGGAAAGGCAAGCAGGGTTGCGGTGGGACCAAGGAGTGCCATGTTGTCCATGGAATCAGGCCGAGGCGTCCACACACAGAATGAGGTTAAGAATGAAAATAACCCCCAATAACCAATTGATAACAAAGGGCCAAAAAAAGTGCTCCCAATAAGTTGTTGAAAACAAAGGGACGCAAGAAAAAAGATGTTAAAAATGAAGGTTGCTCCCAATAGTTCGTTGAAAACAAAGGGGCAAAAAAAGTGCTCCCAATGAGTGTATGAAAACAAACGGCTTAGCCTGTTTTCTGGATGAATTGTTGAAAAAAAAGGAGTTAGCTATGATTTCCTAGTGCGCCTCAAGGGCGCACTCGCTGGTGCGAGGCTGGATGCGTACCAATATCTGGTCCCACATCACCCGATCCATCACACGGGGTTTGCGCTAACATCGCAAGTCGGGGTCCACCCTGCCCGGCGGGAGCGGGTGCGAAATGACTTTACCGGTTCTGCGGACTTTGACTGGAGGAGTGCAGCTTCTGGCACCGCCTCTTGATCCGGCACCCCCACTTGAATTTCCGATGTCTCCAGCACGTTGACCAGTTTGCGCACTCTCTTTGCGACTCGTGTTAACGCCTTTGCATCGCCTTCCAGGGAAATCGTAACGCTTAACTGTCCCGGCAGTTCCGTGGGAGTTGCGGAAAGGCTTTTGACCACACAGCACTGGGCGGTGACGATGGTCAGGATTCGCTGCAAGGCTCCGGTGGCGTTTTCGAGCAATATGGCGAGCGATCTCTGTCTAACCGCGACCGCCACGTCGTGATGCTTTGCCGGCAAGGCCGCAGGTTGTGGCGTAGCGGAGTTGACGCCGTCATATTCTGGTCCCAGGACCATTTCGTGGATTCCCGCTCCCGACGGAACCATGGGGTAAACGTTTTCGTACGGAGCCACCATCACGTTCAGTAGGCATGGGCCGGGCGTGCTGGCAGCCTCCTGCAAGGACTGGGCCAGCGATTTGGGGTCGGCAAGGGTGAGACCCCGTAGGCCGTAGGCGTCCGCGAGCTTTACCACATCAGGAAAGGTATCGAGCTCGACGTGGCTTAGACGATTCTCATGGAATAGTTCCTGCCACTGGCGCACCATTCCCAGATGGCCGTTATTCATGATGACGATTTTGATGGGCAGCTTGTAATTGGCAACCGTAGCCAGCTCGGGGATGGACATTTGGAAACCGCCGTCGCCAACCAGCGCGAAGACGGGCTTGTCGGGGCAGGCCATCTGCGCTCCAATGGCAGCAGGCAAGCCGAAGCCCATGGATCCCAGGCCGCCGGAGTTGAGCCACAGGCGCGGCTCATTGAAGCGGATCAGTTGCGCGGCCCACATCTGATGCTGCCCCACGTCGGAGGCAACTATGCCAGCGCCGGCGGAAAGGCGGTCGATTTCCGCCATCAGTTGCTGCGGCTTGATGACATCGTGCGAAGCCGGACTCCCCAACGGGTACTCAGCTTTCCATACGCGCACTTTTCTGCGCCATGCTTCGCGTTCATCGGCCAGAAATTTACTTGACAAAGTATGAGTATCCATTAGGAGAGCGTTTAATTGGCGAAGCACGCACTTCACGTCGCCGATGATGGCGGACTCTGTGTCCCTGTTTTTGCCGAGTTCCGACGCGTCGACATCCACATGAATCACCCGGGCGTTAGGAGCGAATGTGGCCAATTTGCCCGTTACGCGGTCGTCAAAACGCACTCCCAGGGCGATGAGCAGATCGCACTCGGTCAGGCCCATGTTGGCGGCGTAACTGCCGTGCATTCCGGGCATGCTGACGAAGTTTGGGTCGTCAGCGGGCAACGCTCCCAAGCCCATCAGGGTGCAGACGGTGGGAGCGTCAAGAAGTCTGACGAACTCCCGCAGTTCAGGGGCAGCGCCGGCAGCAACGATTCCGCCTCCGGCATAAATCATGGGGCGAAAGGACTCCCGCATCATTTCCACCGCCAGGGAGATCATGGCCGGATCGCCTTCCGCCGGCGGTTTGTATCCCGGCAGGTCGATCGCGTCGCATGGGACATAAACGGCTCTTTCCTGCTGAATGTCTTTGGGAATGTCAACCAGCACGGGTCCCGGGCGGCCTGTAGAAGCGATATAGAAAGCCTCGTGGATGACGCGGGGCAGGTCGGCGAGTTTCCTGACCTGGTAATTATGCTTGGTGCAGGGCAGGGATATGCCGAAAGTGTCAGCTTCCTGGAAACCGGTAGTGCCCAGGACCTTGGTGGAAACCTGGCCGGTGATGGCGACAATAGGAATCGAATCCAGGTGAGCGTCGGCCAAGCCGGTCATCAGGTTGGTGGCGCCGGGACCGGAGGTGGCACAGCACACACCCACCTTGCCGGAGGCGCGCGCATAGCCCTCGGCGGCAAAACAGGCATTTTCTTCATGCCGCATCAGGACGTGGCGAATCCCGTGGTCGTAAAGCGCATCGTAAAGCGGCAAGGTGGCACCGCCCGGATACCCAAAGATGCAATCCACGCCTTCCCGGGCCAGACACTCCAACAGGATTTCCGCACCGGTCATCGTTTTGCTTGCCATCGGCATTTCCTCTCAAAGAAGTGAAACGAAACAAAAAAGGCCACCAGCCGGTTTCCCCGCTGATGGCCTCAAAAGCTAAATCTTGGAAGCTATCAACCGGGGATCGACGCAGCGACCCCGATTATAAGGATGGTAATGATACCTAGAGGGAGTAGCGATAAGGAGAGCCTTACGCGAGTTGTAGCATCATCGGACATATTCGCGACGCTAGTATATCTCCTCTCGAAGGGAAGACCCCATAAATGTTATTTATGCCAGCTATAAGAAATTCTATACTGGTCACACCCCGGCGGGATTGGCGCGCACTTCCCTTTGCTCGCTCTTTCCGTTATGGTGGGCACGGATCACGGGACACGGGACTCGGGTCTGGAAACAGATATGTGATGCGTGGATCGCGAATCCCCGACCCCGAGTCCCTAACCCCGTGTCCCGAATCCCGAACCCAGAAGGGAGTCTAGATGCTGATTCTCGATATTGGGTGTGGCAAGAAGAAACAATCAGCCGCGGCAGTGGGACTGGACCGCCAGCCGGGCTCGGATGCCGATATCCTCTGTGAACTCGCGCATTTTCCCTGGCCGCTCCGGGATTCCTGCGCTGACCAGATTTACCTCTCCCACTTTATCGAGCACCAGGCTGACACGCTTCGCGCCATGGCGGAGGTGCATCGCGTCGCCAAGCCCGGCGCGGAAGTCATCGTAGTGACGCCGCATTACAGTTGCATGGATTCCTACACGGACCCCACGCACCTGGTCCACCTGGGATTTCATAGTTTCGATTACTTCACGCAAGGGAGTTTTGAGAATTTTACTTACAACGCCGGTGGGTTCCGGATTGTCGACCGGCGCCTGACCTTCGGCCACAATTTCCTGCTCGATAATCTGGGACGGCTCATCGCCGCGATTTCCGTGGATTTCTACGAAAAACACTTCGCCTGGATTTTCCCCGCCCGCAACATCCACTGCCGGCTGGCGGTGGTTAAATAACCGGATTCCCTTGCCGTTGCTCGTCGCGGCGAACGACAACCCGCTGACGAGCCAGCGGTAGAAAAAGCGGAAGCGAGCTCCCGCCCTCCGAAACTTCGCGCCACAGGCCTAAACCAGAACTCGCCAATTTGGAAAGACTCATTTGCGGACCACCCTTGTCTAAATCACGCTGAATGGGGCGGTCGCCAGCGGCGCCGGCCGTAGTGCGGATGCGCCTTGCCGTGGCGGTCATGCCCCACGCCGAGCCCTTTGGCTTTTGGGCCAACACAAGGTAGAATCTAACAAGGGAGAGAAGGCTATGACGAACTTGGACCGCATCACGACTGACCCGGCCCGCATGAATGGCGAGGTGTGCATTCGTAACATGCGACTAACGGTCCGCCGTGTGCTAGAAGCCCTGGCCACATATCCCGACCGTGCGGAGCTCAAACGCGAGTATCCCGAGCTCGAAGACGAAGATATTCGCCAGGCGCTCGCCTTTGCCGCCGCTTCTCTCGACGACAAAATCCTTCCATCGGTCGTTGTCCGCTGATGTTACTTCTTGATCAGGGCCTGCCGCGCTCAACCACCCTTCACTTGCGCGACGCGGGTTTGAACTCCGACCACGTCGGTGACGTCGGTCTTGCCTCTGCCGCCGACAGCACCATCCTCGCGTGGGCTCGGGACCATGACCAGATGGTCGTTACGCTGGACGCGGATTTCCACGCCCAGTTAGCTCTTTCCGGCGCGGGGGGGCCGTCGGTGATTCGCATCCGCATGGAAGGGCTGAAGGCCAAACAACTTGCTGATCTTCTCGTCCGGGTGCTTGAACAATGTCGTGACGACCTCAAATCTGGTGCCATGGTCACCGTGACCGAATCCACCGTCCGTATACGGCATTTGCCTCTCGTCCGCATCTGAAATCTCAAATTCGCCCTCGGCAATCGCCGCCGGGCCCCATGGTCGTGGATCTAACGGAACAGTGCCGCGCTTCGCGGGTGTTGTGACAGGCACGGATGACACAAGTGCGTTTGTGTCAAGCAAGTCATGAATTACTCGAAACAAATGGAACAGTCAGCGTGGCGCGTACCTCTTCTTGAGGTCCGCGGCAATTCGGCCGGCGCGATTTCTCCTGCCGGGTTAAGACGAGTCATGGTTTAAGCCTGCGCGACGCGCCTTGGAGTGCGGTCGCCGCAGCTACCGCCTTGGAATACCGTAGCGTCAACAATCGCCTTCAAATCGCGAGCGGATCGCACTCGTGGAAATGCGGCTGCCGTTGCAACTTCGCTCAAATCACA
>JARLGN010000477.1 GCA_031292775.1 Acidobacteriota bacterium
TCCACGTGTTCGTAAGCGGAGCTTTCTTTCATCACCGCGCTCACGTGAATGCCGCCCTTATGGGCAAACGCGCTCTTGCCGACATAGGCCAGGTCCGAGCGGTGAGGCAGATTGGCCAACTCACTGACGTAATGGGAAACTTCAGTGAGATGCTTCAGGTTCTCTCTGCCGATCGAGTGCATTCCCAACTTCAACTCAAGGTTGGCAATCACCGAGCACAGGTTGGCATTCCCGCACCTTTCGCCGTAGCCGTTGATGGTGCCTTGCACCTGAACCGCGCCCAATTGCACCGCGGCAATCGCATTGGCCACGGCCATCTCGCAATCGTTGTGCGTGTGGATTCCGAGCGGCACCTTGACCTGTTTTGCGGCGGCTGGAAACCGCTCGCGAATATCCGCCGTCATGGTGCCGCCGTTGGTGTCGCATAACACCAGCATGTCGGCCCCTGCCTCTTCCGCGGCCTTCAGCGTTTGCAGAGCATAGGCCGGATCGGCTTTGAACCCGTCAAAGTAATGCTCGGCATCGTAAATCACTTCCCTGCCATGAGATTTCAAGAAGGCGACGGAATTACGAATCAGGTCCAGGTTTTCCTTCAGCGAAACCCCCAGGGCAACCTTGACGTGCAGGTCCCACGACTTCCCGAAGATCGTTACCACCGGCGTGCGGGCTTCGATCAGCGCTTGCAGATTCTTGTCGTGGGTCACGGCGTGGCGCGGATGGCAGGTGCTGCCAAATGCGGCGAGCTTGGCATGCTTCAATTTCATTTCCCGCGCCCGCTGGAAAAAGGCCACATCCTTGGCATTCGAACCGGGCCACCCGCCTTCGATGTAGTCCACGCCCATCTCATCGAGCTTTCTGACAATGTGAAGCTTATCCTCAAGGGAAAATGAAATGTTTTCGCCCTGCGAACCGTCGCGAAGAGTCGTGTCGTAAATCTGGATCTTTTTCATAGCTTCATTTCGTCCTGGAAAATTGATGGAGTCGTAGCGCTGACCTTGAGGTCAGCACCCAAAGGCCGAACGCCGTTCGGCCCTACGAAGCATGTGCCGACCTCAAGGTCGGCGCTAAGCTCATCGACCCCAGGAAAATCAGAATAAGTCTGAGAATGACGAATCCGCTACGAGATGTCAATGTTGAACCCGGCACTCTCCATCCAGCCTCCAACCTCTCCCAACTTTTGGCAGGGAAGTCAACTCGCCAAATCGCCAAGTAGCGGCGGGTTTACCCCGCCATTGGGCCGCGTAAAACCACCCCTGCATCAACTTGCCCCATGGGTGAGCTGAGTCCGCTAAATCTGCTAACCACCCTTGTTTTCATAAACATCTTGGAAAGGCAACCATAACTCTTTTGTTTTCATAAACATCATGGAAAGGCGGAAAGTGGACATTTTTTCTCCATGTGTTTTCAATAACTTATGCCGAACGATCCCCATTTTTTCACCCTTTTTTTTGGGATGCCCCTGGGAACTGGAGATCAACTAACTATATTAATATCAATGACATAGATTTTCGAAAGATTTTTACTCTTCATGGATAAACCCTTTTGTTTCTAGCACATCATGGAAAGCCGCGCCGGGTTTTCCGCCCCTGTTTCCGACCTTGACGCTAACTCTTTATATTTGCATGAGATAAGCATTAAGACATCTTGGCACTAAACGCTAACCCCTTTGGTTTCTGATAGATCTTGGAAAGCCCCGTTTTCTTGATCGTCCCATCTGACGCTTTTGGCGTTCGGCAGCATGCTGGGGAGCCGCCGGGATTCCTGAAACTAAGAATCCTGCCGACTGTCTGCCATCCACTTTTCTCATTTGGTTTGCGTCAACGAATTTACAGAGTGTCGGCTGTCTTATGCCTCCGCCAGAACCGCTGGCCGCACTCTCCAGTTTATCACTAGGGCTAGACACGTCAAGTATAAATCGGAGGCTACGCCGTGGATCTGGTGGCTGAAGACAACTTTGGGCGGGCGGTTCGATCACCGGGGAGATAGGGCTCGGCCTGACTTTGCCGCGCAACCACTTTCTCCAATACCCCGCGATCTCCCATGTATAATTGAGGGATCGTTGGCAGGGATCCTCTATGGACAATCCAATGCGGCCCACCCGGTGGAAGACACTGCTGGCTTTCGCGACGATCTATCTCGTGTGGGGATCCACGTATCTCGCAATTCGCGTCGGGGTGCGCGAAGTTCCGCCCTTTCTCCTGGCCGCGATCCGTTTTCTGGTGGCAGGATCCGTTCTGTATGGGTGGATGATCTTGCGGGGCGAACGCTCTCCCGGCGGACGCCAATGGATATCAGCATTTTCACTCGCCATCCTGATCTTTGTTCTCGACTACGGGTTGGTATTCTGGGCCGAGCAGCGGGTGCCGTCCGGCGTTACCGCGGTCATGATGGCCACCACCCCCGGGTTCATGTCTCTGTCGGAAATCACTTTCCTGCGAACGCAGAGGCTGACGTTGCGCCTGGGGACGGCGCTCCTGATCGGGATTTCCGGCGTGGCAGTGCTGGTGAGCCCCTCGTTGAGCCTTAGCGGGCAGCCCATCGATCCGGCGGGCGCGGTGGCGCTGATCATTGCCTCGCTGAGCTGGTCTGTATCCTCAGCACTCACGCGCAAGGTGCCGCTGCCACCCTCCAAAGTCATGAGCTCCGGAGCGCAGATGCTCGCTGGCGGAGTGCTTCTGGCGGTCACGGCAGTGTCGTTGGGAGAGGTTCGCGATTTCCATCCGTCCACCGTCTCCCCCGGAGCGTGGTTTTCGTTGCTTCACCTGATTGTCCCAGGTTCCATCATTGCATTTACCGCCTACGTGTGGCTGATTCATCACGAATCGCCGACGAAAGTCGGAACCTACGCATACGTAAATCCGGTAATAGCGGTGTTGGTGGGTTACCTGTTGGGAGGTGAGGCACTTGCGCTGCGAACCATTCTGGGGACGGCATTTGTAGTGATCAGCGTGCTGGTGATTGCCACAACCCCGGCGAAAAAGACGGGAGCGAGACTCGTGGTTGAAGATACGCCAGAAGCCCCGTAGCGCAGACCTCCGCTGCTGAGGTCTGCGGTTCTTCTCGCGGAAGGCCACAAATCTAAACGAGGCATGGCCCCTCAAAGTGGCCTGACCGAACCCGCCGCGGAAGGACCCCTCATCCGCTTCGTACCTCAGCACCTTCTCCCCTGGGAGAAGGTGGGCAGTTAAACTGCCCTCTCCGAGGGGAGAGGGTGGCGGCCATGCGCCGCCGGGTGAGGGGTTTCTTCGTCCGCCCGCGATGATTTAGTTGTGGCCCCGCCGCACTGCGCTATGATCGGAGGAGGCGCTTGCGTGCACCGCTCCAAGCGTTCCGCTATTGGCAATGACCACTTGCATGAATCACGCGGAAAGCTTCCACGGTTCCCGATACTCCCGCGACAGGTATTGCTCTGCGTCCGGCCCTCCGGAAATCAACCTTTGGTTCGCCACATCCCACACCAGGCGCTGCTGGCTGCGGTAGGAGACATTGCCCAGCAGGCAGGCGCTGGTGGACCGGTGGCCAATCGCGATGTCGCTGTTCGGCTTCTGCCGCGACTTCACACAATCAATGAAGTTCCGCACGTGGTCGAGCCCGTGATCATTCATCGAGAACATCTTCATGGCCGGCGCCACGCCCACCGTTTTACCATCGCGCTTGCGTGTCTCCGGGAACAATTCAAAACCGTCCCGATCGACGAACAGTGTGCCGTCGGTGCCGTGGAATTGGATTCCGTAACCTTTCCCGTACGTGGAATTGGCATTGTTCCACCGATGTTCATACACCAGGACAAACGATGGATTCTCATACTCGTAAGCCACTTCCAGGGTGTCGGGAGTCTGGGAATTGTCCTGGTCGTAATACTTGCCGCCCAGGCTTGAAATCACCTTGGGCCCCTCCACCTGCATTCCCCATTGCACGATGTCAATCAGGTGCACGCCCCAGTCGGTCATCATCCCGCCGGCGTAATCCCAGAAATAGCGGAAAGTCGACCAGCCATGGGGACTCTGGCCAATCCAGCGATTGACATTAAAGGGCACCATGGGCGCCGGGCCCAGCCAGGCATCCCAGTCGAGACCGGCCGGGGGCGCGGAGTCCGCAGGATGACCAATACCGTCGGGGAAGCTATTTCCGTAAGTCCACGTGCGCACAAAACTGATCTTGCCCAGGGCGCCGCTCTGCACAATCTCCACGGCCTTTTGAAAATGGATGCCGGAACGCTGCTGCGTGCCAAGTTGCACCACGCGGTTGTACTTTCTCGCCGCCTCCACCACAACCATTCCCTCGTGGACATCATGCGAGAGCGGCTTTTCCACGTAAACGTCTTTGCCCGCTTTGCAGGCCTCGACGGTCATCAAGGAGTGCCAATGGTCAGGCGTCCCGATCAGTACGGCGTCAATATCCTTCCGGTCGAGAATCTGCCGGAAATCTTTGTAGGTCTGTGCGTGGCCACCCGCCGCCTCCACCGCCAACGGCAAGTTGGGCTCATACACGTCGCAAACGGCCACGACTTCCACGTCCGGCTGTTTGGCAAAGTTCTTCGTATCTCCCCGACCCTGATGTCCAGGCCCGATTACTCCCACACGAACTTTATCGCTGGCTGCAACCACCGGCTTCGCGGCGGAAAGTGCCAGGCCTGCGGCGGTACCCTGCGCGGCGCGCTTGAAAAAGTCCCGCCTGGTAAGATCAGCTTTCATACAAAACCCTCCCCCGCACTGAATAGTATTCGTTCCCGTCCCCCCGTAATTACTCACGGTGGGCCGCTTCCTCCACAAAATCATGCTCATGGACTTTCGTCGGCTCCGCTATAGCAATGATGCGGTCCAGATCGAAGTCCTTATACAAATCGAGGCAAAACAGGTCGGCGAACTCCTGATAGTCGACCGGTTTATCCAAAAGATAACTGAGGCTGTGCATCCCGCCTTGCACGGAGGCTTCCGAAAAAAGGTGTGGCGCGAGCGCGGAAGCAATCAGCGCTTCCATCTGGCTGCGGATTCCGGTGCTCTCGATGCGCAACGAGGGAGCATGAAACCTCTCGCGCGCCCAATTGCTGAGGGCAATGAGTTGCGCAGCTTCCAAGCCCAGCGAGCGATTGCCAGCGGCCGCCAGCATCTCCGGAAATAAGACCTGGAGGCCGTCCGGAGCGGCATCCCCGGTGAATACCGGATTCAGAACCAGCACTTGTCCGCCTCGATCCATAAGGAAGGCGATTTCCGGCATGCGATCCCATGCCTCCAGGGCAGATTTCTTTATTCCCTTATCGTTAATCACAATGCTCAGAGGTGCGCCCTCCGCGGTGGGGATGTCCTTCAACCACATTCCTGTGGCGCTCAGACCATTGCTCAGCAGGAAGCGGTAAGAAATAGATTCCACGGCACTGTGCTTTGTGTTGCCCACGGCCCATGCCTGCTGCACGCTGACGGGGTGGTACCGGACAACATCCTTTAGTTTCGCCCGTTCCGTTTCCGCCCAAGCCGCTTTGCCGGCGGAATCCGAGGGTATCGCCGGCCGCGTAATCCCGGCCGCCAGTTTTCGGGCCAATCCCAGGATGGTCAGATTATCCGGCGGCAACCCCACCGCCAGGTCGCTATAGCTTTTGACGTACTGTCCCACATCGATCTCCTGGTCGCTGGAGGATAAGCCAAAAGACTTTGCCAGGAATCTGTAGGTGGCCTCGCGATCATCAAGCCCGTAATTATGGGCCGAAATGTTAGTGTTCTCGTGAAACTGCAACTCATCCTCTTTGCCGTAGAGGAGGAAGTAAGGGCGCACGGCATCGAAAATATAAGGCTTCACCAGGGGGGCGCGGAAGCAACAATCGTCTTCGGCATTGAAAATCAGCAGCGTTGGCCGAGGCGCCCGAATGGCCGTCAAGGTCGAGTAGTCCTGCCCTACAAGTAAGTCCGTAGCATTCTGCTCAACGTCTCCCGCCTCAGCGACAGGGGCAAGCGCCAAACGTCCTTCCAGCGACGTGTAGCCTGCCACAGGAATTGAAACGTTCACCCGCTCATCGAGCGAACTCAGAATGATCGTCTGCCAGCCACCACCTGACAGCCCCGTGACCGCAATGCGCTTCTGATCCACATCCGGGTTTTGCCACAGGTAGTCCAGCCCCCGGCGCATCGCGAGGTAGAACAATCCTTCATCATTCGCACCCACCAAGTCCAAGTGCCCGCCGTACCAGTGGGCGCTATCCTTGTTAAAGAGCTCACCCTGCCCCAGCCACTCCAGGTTCAACGCCACCATGCCGCGCAGGGCTTCATTGATGCACAATTCCTGTTGGAAAGCTTCGGCCTTGCCCGTCGCTCCGTGATGCCCCATAACATTCAGTACGGCAGGCACCTTGCCCTGCAGATTCTCCGGCTCATAAAGTATCGCGGTAGAATAGAGCCCCGGCACAACCTCATAACGCAGCTTCCGGATGCGGTATCCCTTGCCGGAAGGGATACTGCCCATATCTTCGAAGTGTGGCGGCGAATTGACCCATTCACTCGGCCAACCGTGATACACCACATTCTCCAGGACGTGCTTGCGAACACGCTTCCCCTCGGCGGTCCACTGTTCCGGAGTGGTGACTGGCGGCAGCTTGGGAACCTGCTTCATCAGATACTCTTGCAATTGAAAATCCACCACATAAGGCGACTGAAGGTCTTTCGTCATGATGGATTTCAATTGGTAGGGAGTGCTCTGAGCCCGCAAAAGCGGGGCGGTGAGCAGAGTTAATACGATCAGCAACCCTCGACGCTTCATGGTGCCTCTTCTCGTAGCGCCGGCATCCTGCCGGCAAATGCCCCGATGGATCGGGGCGCAACATTCTCCAGGCAATTCGTGGAGACTCCACTGGCTTGAAATCGATCTGCCCCAACCAATGGCCACATTACTATATGACAGGGACGCAGGCGATGAAAACCCCGCCGGCTCTTCCCTTTCCCAACATCACGGCTTGGGGAACTTCATGGGGACGCCGTAGCCGTTCCGCCCGGCCAACTTTCCATCCCTGTAAACAGAGTAATCCGCCGGCATCAGGGCAATATCATAAGTATGGCCGCGGAAATGATATCCCGCCATTTTCGCTTCGCCCAACTCTTGGTGATAGGCAGGTGAAATTTCGAGTGAGCCATCCATCGCGGGGTGCAAGCCGAAAACTCCGAAAAGAATGGCCTGAGCGCCGCTGCCCCCAGCAATCTCCAACGACATGTCTTCCACCAGGTCGGTGAAAGAGTCAGTAAAGGCATCTTGCGGCAAGTAGGGATATCTCTCCGTCCAGCGCCCGCATCGCGTCAGGATGTCCCAGCCCACTTCGCTATAGCCCAGACGATAAAGCGATTCGGCAATTCGCAAAGGCATGCCCGTGTACTGGCCGCCTCCGCCCCAATCCTCGTCCATCAAATCCCAGTGCACGTCATCCGACTTGGCGATCGAGTACATTCCGTATGGCCCAAGAAACTCCCCTTCCCGGATGTGCGACACCATGCGCTGCTGCTGCCGCTCGGAAAGTGTGCCGGTCGTAAGTAAGTCGAAAAGATGATAACTCATGACCTGTTGGCGGCTGCCATCGCGAAACAGGTTATCGAACCATCCCGCCTGCTCGTTCCAGAGTTCTTCGTTCAGGGACTTCTTCATTTGCGATGCCCACTGCGCAAACTGCTCGGCCTCGGGGTCATGCCGTTCCCTCCCCCAGTCCGCCACCTGCTGAAAGTATTCCGCGGCCATGCCGTTGGTTGCCGCCACCACATTCGTGTAGCCATCCGTGCGAATTTCCAACATATTGTTGGAGTTTGCCCCGAAGTCCAGCAACCCGTCCGGGCGCCCCCGTTGCTTCCTCACCTCAGCACCCATACGCTTCATCCATTCGTAAACCGTGGCCCCGTTTTCCACATGGTTTAGAAATGCGTAGTCCCCGGTCTGGCGAAGGTAATCCTGCAAGATCCGCATTTTGGCAAAAGGGTCCTGCGCGTACCAGGCCTCGGCGGCCTTGCCATTCCACGGAATATAAGTGCAGTTCAGCAGGCCGCTGCGAAGGTATGTCAGGAACGCTTCTTGCAGGCCTTTTGGATCGAGCATGGAAAGAAGTTCAGAGGCGTAGGACGTGTCCCACGCGATGGTGTAAAGCCATGTGCCCACCGCATAAAAAGGATGCACCAAGAAATTCTCGCGCTCCCAACGTGTTTCGAGAACGCTCAGGATACTGCGGTAGTACAGTTCATTCAGTTGCTGATCGGCAGTGGAAATTCGGGGAAGGTTCTCCGACGCCCACTCGAACCGCTGCCGCAATGCATGGTCAGCGCGCGCAATCCTTTCGGCAATGTCGGGCGCATAAGGGGCGGGCGCTGAGGAACTGGCTTCCTGGGGAATGATGGCGAACCGCGCCGTACGCGAGGCGTGCGGGGGAATCTCCCACGCCCAGCCATCCTTCAACGGTTCACCCAAATCGCTGACTGCCGTGACCCGGACCTGAGAATTCGCCAGGGTAAAAGCGTCGGGATGCTGAGCCGCGGAGGGTGCGGGCGTGTTGACTTTGGGAATCTCCACCGCCAATGAGGGAGCACTCTGCTGCGGAATCACCGTCAGCGACAGCGGTTCTGAATTGCGGTTGTGTATCTCCACTTCGAGGTAGATTTCATCTTTATCCGCTGAAACACTGGTCTTCGTTTGAATGCCGAAGGTCACCCAGGTGTCGTTGAACTTCTTGTGAAACGTCCCCGTGCGTACGTAGAGATTGGGCTGCCAGTGTTCCCGCTGCAGGAGCGTCGCGAAAGGCCTGCTCGAAGCGAAATTGGAAGCCAGGGGGTCACGCGCGTCCATGCCGGCTGTCAGTTTTTCGTGGGCATCCGCGGTGAGATCTTGAATCAAGACTTTGGCTTTCTCGTCGCGAAAGGCCAATTGAAAGTGATAGTCGCGGGCGTAGATTGGCGGGAACTGCAAAGTCTGAAACCCGGTGACACTCCAATCCCGTATCGAAACTGTGCCTCGCCCATTAAACAGGCGCAACCGGCGTGCGCTTAAGACGATCTGATTACGGTCCATGCCAAGGAGTTCCGGTGTAAGTTGTGTGGCAACTTGCACCGGCGAGGGAGTGACAACATCGGAAGCGGGATTGCCCTGGCCATAGGATTCGCCAGCAATGGCAATCAGTACCATAAGAATCAGAATGATTTTTCGATTCATCACAATCTCCTCGTTCAGGATTGGACATGCATGGATGATTTACTGCGGCAACTTAACGGCCTTGGATGGAGGAGACTTCGAAGGTGCCGAGTTTATGTGTTCGCCTCATAGGTGGGTCACTGGCCCCGAAAGACATGGCGCGTCGGGCGTGAGTGATTTCCCCCGCAGGCACGGACACGCCTCCCTTGTTGCAAGAAAGGCGCAATCTTTGTTGGAAGGCGCGAAGCTTGAAAGTCTACTTCGCACTCGGACGAACGCTTGTGGCCCGAGGCCCCTTTTCACCGCGCTCCATCTCAAAATCAACTGCTTCGCCTTCTTTCAACGCGTCGAAATTGAGTTGTTGGAGGCCGCTGCGATGGAAAAATATCTCCTGCCCATCTGTCGAACGAATAAACCCAAATCCGCGGTCACGGATAATTCGCTTGATCGTGCCTTGCATAGACACCTCGATTTGCGTAGGGGGCCTTTTGTGGCGTCTTAATCAGCAATGCCAATGAAGTTACCTCGCACGCGAGTGGCGCCACTGTAGCAGCACGGCAGGTCTTTGTCAAAGGGATGAAAACGGGCAAAACGCGGTCACCGACAATATGTCGTATCCCGCGTTCCGCGTCTAGGCATCGTCTGATTTGAACGATTCCACCGCGGTTCCAAGGTCTTCGAAGATCTCGAATACTGTGCTCAGCCGCGTAATCTGAAGGAGTTGATGGACGCCGCGAGGCAAGTGAAGCAGTTTCAAATCTCCGCCGGCATTGCGCGCGGAAGTATAACCCGCAACCAAA
Organism: Acidobacteriota bacterium; assembly: GCA_031292775.1. Lineage (GTDB taxonomy): Bacteria > Acidobacteriota > Terriglobia > UBA7540 > UBA7540 > Bog-366. Next base: position 9,945 of record JARLGN010000477.1, read on the forward strand.
CTTGAGAGTCCGACGCTATCCAGATAGGTAACTTCTGCCAGGTTAAGTATGATTTGATGATGGCCGGCGTTCAGCAAATGCTTTAATTTTGAGCGCAGAGCCTCGGTTTCCGGGCCGAGCGTGATGTGCCCGCGCACATCCACCAGCATGATGCCATCCACAACCTTTTCCACCATATAGATAGCCACGCCGGCTCCTCCGAGCGGGGAGTGTTCTTTTAGATTCGCCACCGCGAACGCGGTGAACCAACAGAAGCGAAAGAAATCTGGGTGAATCCTACCATGGGTGGAGGGATTTTGCGAGAAACCCGTGAGGAGCAGATTACGGCTTACGGCGACATCGGGGGCGCCAACACCCAGCGGTTCTTGCGGAGGAAGTCGCTGACAATGGAAATATCGTGCGCGTCGCACATCAGCAAGCGGCAGAAGACGTCGGGTGTGGCCACTTTGGGTTCAACCTTGGCCGCATCGCGAAAGGCCTTCTGCGCTTCTTTTTTGCGCCCACTCTGCCAAAATGCGATGGATTGCAAGGCCAGCATGGCGCTGGAATTCGGGTCGGTGTTGAGAGCCATGACGCACTCCGCGAGCGAGCCATCGTAATCGCGCTGCTTCCAAAGCGCGAGCGCCATGATTCGGTGCCCTTCCGGCGCCTGTGGATTCTCCGCGATCATCTGTCCCGCGAGTGAGGTGGCGCCCTGCATGTCACCCCGGCGCATAAGCCCGGTGGCCAATTGTTCACGCGCTCCGGGGAAGTCCGGATTCACTTGCAGAACTTTCTTGAGCATGTCGGTGGCGCGTGCCGAGTCTCCCGCTTGATTGAGCAGCACGGCCAACTCGTACTGGCTTTGCCAGTCCGATGAATTCAGGGCTACCGCTTTCTCCAGCAGCGCGCGGGCCTCGGAGTTTTTCCCCTCCGATGTAAGGATCTGCGCCAGCGCGGCGTAAGCGGGCCCGAGGTGGGGAGAGATTTGGATGGCGCGGCGCAGGGCTTCCTCTGCCTCCTGGGTGCGATGTTGGAACATCCGCATCTGGCCCAGGCCGAAATAGGCTTCGCCGTCGCGGGGGTCCAACTTGGCCGCCGCCTCATACTCCGCCGCCGCTTTCTCCTCTTCGCTACTGGCGAAGTAGGCGCGTCCCAGGGTGACATGAGCGGCAGCGTTCGCGGGGGCAATCCGCACCGCTTCTTGCGCCTGGACTATCGCCTCATGCGGCCGGTCAGAGTCAAGATAGAGGTCTGCAAGGCTCATTCGCAACATGGGATCTTTGGGGGTTAGGGCGAGGGCCTTGGAGAATTCTGCCCCAGCAAGGTTCTGATAGTCAGAGGGTGTCAACCCTCTCTGTCGATCCTTTGGCACATTGGCTGGGATGCTCAGCGCCCATGCCACCGACCCCAGAGTGAAATGCGCATCGGAATCGGAGGGATCCAGTTGCGTGGCGGTTTGAAGTTCCCGGAAGGCCTCGGCCAGACGCCCCTGCTCCCGCAACGCCAAAGCCAGGCCGCGGTGCGCAGGTTCCACCTCGGGTTGTACGTCGATGGCCTGCCGGAATGCCTTTTCCGCCGATGTGGCGTCGTGCTGACCCAGCAGGTCAAATCCTTGCAGAATGAGGTCTGCCGCTTGCTTGTTCACCTGTCCTAGGGGCGCGGAAGAGGCAGCAGGCTGTTGACAGTAGGCGGTGGGCAGAAAGAAGAAGGCAGTAAGTAGAAGGCAGCAAGCAGTTTGTGCCACAGCAATAAACAGTCTCGCGCAGCGTCGCCAAAGCGCAAAACCTCGTGAAAGAGAATCCTCCACATTAATTTGCGACTTCCTCAACCTCTTCCCTCCGCTTGCAGAGCCTTTCGGTTCACCCGATCACCTGGTCGCCTGATTCTTCTGCCGACGCTTACGGCCTGGTGCTTAGTGCCAACTGGCCTGTGACTACTTCCGCAACACTTGGGTTTTGACCCCCTCACCCGTCCCGCCCCGTCTGGTGAAAGCGCCGGTTGCGGGCCACCCTCTCCCCCAAAGGGGCGAGGGAAGTAAATTCAAATTACCTCTCCCCTCGCCCCTTTGGGGGAGAGGGGCCGGGGGTGAGGGGGTCGCAAGGCTTGCCCACCAACCCGTGACTAACACAAGTCCTAGACTATTCAATCCGGCCCCGGCCGGTGGCGGGACTGCCTTCTACCCACTATCCTCTATTGCCCACCGCGAACCTGCTGGGGGTCATGAATAACGATTTCCGTGTGACCCTGGTAGCTGACCACATCGCCCCGAATTTCAACACGCTTGCCTTGCATGGATCCCATGTCTCCGAACTTTTCTTTGTCAGCAGCGAAGATCAAGCTGGTGAATGGACAGGTGCGATAATCCTGGCAGAAATCCAGGAAGGTATTTCCCGACCGGGCGGTATAAGCTCGCAGGACAACTCCCGTGACGCACCCTTTCTTGCCTACCAGCGGCCCGGCATTGCGAAAATCTACACAGGGCGGCGGGTTACTCACGGCGGAGGTAACTGAAGCGCGGGCAGGCGTAACTGAAGCGATGGCTGGTTGCAGGGGCCTAGGAAATATGCCACTCCTTACCGTCCTCCCACTAAATCGCGAGCCCATCCACAATCCCATTGCGAAAGCCGCGAGTATGAGCCCCACTACAACGAGCATTGGCCTGCGCTTCATCGCTTTCCATCCACCTGCGTCCGGCGGGCCGGACAAGTTCAATCCCGCAGTATATCAAAACGGGGGCGTGAACGCGGGAACCCTATTCAAATACAGCGGGGAAGAACTCTTCGATTTGGCATGGCAAGAGTCCATGTGAAAACCGCAACTTCAAGCCGTACGACGGTTTCGCACAGACTGTGCGGGATAAGTATTTAACTTAAAGTAGAAAACCACCTTGGCAGGAACGATTTTGGGCTAAGCGAAGAGGCGCGCGCCCGGCGGCTCAAGCGAGCAACCGGGCGCACCGCCATTGATCTTACTGACCGCCCGTTTGGTTGACCCATTGAACGCGCTGCTGCGTAATATTGGCTATCGGTGCTGTGGAGCCATTGCTGACATCCTGCGCGAGAATGGTAGTTTGCGGAAACCAGGGTGGCGCGAAATTCGTGCGCACCTTGAATCGTTGGTCATAATAAATGTTCGACGAAGACATATTCACGCCGTTAACCGCGCTTTCGGCTTTGCCGCCAATGAGCGTCCAGGTGCCGACGCTGTTGCCGGGGGTGCCGATGTCGCCATTCGAACAGGACACACCATTCGTACAACCAGTCAAACTGGTGGAAATCATGGCGACGGTTCCATCTGTTTCGATGTTGCCGCCGCTGGTGGGAGGATTCAATCGGAATTGTCCCACGGCCGTATAGAGGCCCAGGACCTGGTTCATGTTCTCGTTCGCTGCAATCAGGCTATCGGCGGGGGTGCTACCGTTCGCGGTGGTTGTCACCGGCTCGGTGGCGTAAGTGAGATTGCCCGTCTGCGTTAGGTTCCCGTTGGCGACCACCGTGACCATGCTGTTGTTTTGAATGGCAGCTCCCGAAGAGGGGCCGCTGATACTCACGTCGTCATTCACGTAGATCATCGTCGCCGCCGGCGTCGTGGTATTCGGGTAAGTGGGCGCCTGATTGTTCAAATCCACAGGAACCCCGGCCAGAGATAGATTCGTGGTGTTTGGGTTAACGCCGGTGTTGTTTGTAGTGTTGTTACTATAGCTATTGGAATTAGGCGTACTGGGCGAGCAACTTGAACCGCTGGTGCTGCAGGTGGTCGTAGCCTGGTTGGCTACGATGGTTTGGTTGGATGCGGCAGTTGTAGCCACCTTGGTCGTCCCGGCCACCGGGTCAATGGTGATGGTGCTGGTGGTGACGGGTGTGGTGGTCGTGGTCGTCGACTTCGTATAAACGGCGGTACAAGTCGTGGTGCTACCAACCTTCGAGCAGCTCGAGCTCGATGGGGACGACGTCGAACCGTTCACGGTCGCGACGGACGAACTGAATGTCTGCGTAACCGCGATCACCTGTCCCGAGGGGTTCGTGGAACCGCCGGCTCCATTCGTGGTAGACAACTGTACGCTGGTGGTCAGCCCAGAGGCACTTCCCTCCACCCAGATTCCCCCCGCCGTGGGACTGAGAGTGCATACGCTACCGCTGCAAGTGTAAGGGATGAAAACTCCCGAAGTGGCCGCCGTAGCGTTCCCCGTTCCCGTGCCGTAAGGCAACGCTGCCGCGTTGTTCTGATTCGCGTTCTGCAAGTTGTAAGCGGTCATTTGCGCGGCTGTCGGCGCAGGCGGCAAGACAGGAGGTATCGCGGTGCAACTGCCACCACCTTCGGTGACGCCACATCCATGTCCGTCCAGCACCGCCCAGCGTTGGCTAAAATCGTTTTGGGGTATTTGAATAGGTGTTTGGCTCAGGTTGTAACCCGACTCAAAATTCGGCTTGATGGTGGTGCCATTTTTCGTGTAAGAGGATGCGGTGCTCGGGTTGCAACCGCTGATATTATAAGAGAAAGTCGGACCCGTCTGATTGACAGGATCGGTAAAGATGTAGGAGCCGCTCGTCCCAAAATTCCAACTTCCGCAATGCGTCACGCCGGTCCCACACCCCACCGTGGCATCCACAAACGTCGGGCCGGAGATCGTACCGGCAACGTAGGAACTGCTCTGACACGGCGGGGAGCTGCCGATGTACGCTCCAAAGGAGGAAAAGGAAATATTTTCCGGCACCACCCCAGGCGGCGCTATAACATTGACAAAAATGGAACCGTTTTCAGTGACCGTGGCACTCCCCAAACCCGCCGCCGTGCCTACAGATGTCAAGGTGTAGTTGAACTGGTACGTGTACTGGGTGGGGAAACCATCGATGCAATTCACCGTGGGGTTGTTCGCAGCCAGTTGAACGGGATAGGGACTGGTAGCCCCGGTATTCGTAATGGTGAAACTTTCCCCCCAGGAAGATTGCGCGGCTCCCGCACCTGTCCCCGCGTTCTTACCGGACAGGTAAGTAGTATTTGCATATTGCGAAATGGCACTGATCATCTGCCCGGCCGCACCACCACTACCCGCGGAAGGACTGAGGGGACCGGCGGACGTGCCCGCCGTACACACGGTCCAAGCGGTAGTGTTCCAAGCAGCGGGGACGAGACTGTTCACTTCCGTTTGCATCGCCTGGCGGGCAATATTTATCCCGGCATCCGCCGCATAAAAAGAGGCGCGGCTGTTGCCATAATAGCCGTTAATCATCAGGTCTGAATTGGTGGAAAGCACGGCCGCGAGCCCCAGAACCGACATGAGAAACAGCAACAAGAGGGTGATGACCAAAGCCACACCCCGGTTGTCAATCTCTCCCGCTTCCGGGGGATTGACCGCCGCAGGCGGGATGCCACATTTCCATCCATCAGAAAAGGTCCGTAGCATTGTCATAGCGCACCTCAAAAGTCCTTCATGGTCAGGTTTCGCGGATTCACAACAATGGAGCTACCGCGAATCTGGTAGGCCCCCAAGTCAAAGGGATTTCGATAAGTGTAAGATGGATCCGTGCTCGGGGTCGTGCGCCCGATCAAGGTAACACGCACGGCCCGTACGAGGGTGTAATCACTGTTGTAGTCACCGTTCGTGTAATCATAGGAATAGGTTTGAGTAATGGGACCACTCAGAGTCACATTGGACTGCCACCCTGCGTCCTGCCCAGCCGCTAGTGTAAGTGTGGGTGGATTTGTCGACGGCGAGACCGAGGTAACAACATAGTTGGAGTTGTTGATCACAATTGTCTGATTGTTCCAACTGCCATCACTGGGAAAAGCAGAGCCTGAAATGTACGTTACCGTCTCATAGTTGGTGCTTACGGTGGACTGTGAGAGGTTGCTATTCCGCCACGCCGCTCCCACTTTGAAGCCAATCACTTGATCCATAACAACATTGGTGGTCCCTGCCTGCGTCCGCGTCAACTGCGGATCAGAGGGATTCGTAACACTCACCGAGTATGTGATCGGCAACATTCGCAACACAAAGTCCGAGGAGCAATACAAATTGGTCAGTTCCGAAACGGGTGCGTTGACGGTCATCGAAATCGGATCATTGGCAGGGGGGGTGCCAGGGCTGTTCCCGCCTCCCGCCAATGTCGGATTGAAGCTCAGCTTGACGTTGCTGCCAGACGTGGTGCCATTGGCGGTAAGAACAGCGGTGGTGTACATGTAAGGCGAGGTTCCCTGTACAAAAATGATCTTGTCACCCGTGAAGTACTTGGCAGCAACTTGCGCGGCCGTTAAGGCGGTGCCAGTGGGAGGATTAGCAACTGTGGCCAAAAGCGCCGTGGCCCCGCTGGTGTCAAATTCGCCCGTCGAGCAACTGTTCGTGGGTTGTATGGGAGGAGTGGTGGTATCGACCGTAATCACGTTCAACTGGTCAAAGCAGGCGGCAGCATACGTGGCGGGATTGGTTGCCGAGGGGTTGCACTGCGCCGAAGTGGGATTGCTATTGAGGATGGTAACCCCCACCGGCCAGGCGGGAACATTGGGGCCCTGAATCACCCCGCTTCCGGCGTTGACCACGTCCATCTGAAGTTGTGAAAGGGCGTTGCGCAGACCGATATTCAGCCCTGACATTCCCTGTTCCTGGCCCAGTAGAGTCTCATGGCGGCTAAACAGGCTGAACGCGGCGACGCTCACCACCAGAAAAACCGCCATCGCCACTGCCAGCTCGAGGAGGGAAAAGCCCTCCGCCGTGGCTTCTCGCCGGGGGAATAGCAGTCCTTGTGAAGTCCTGGTCATGGCCGCACCATGCTCATCTGAAAGGTGATGTGAGGCTGAATCGTATTATCCATCAAGGTCACGAGAACCGTGACCCGCCGCACTCCCACGACGGGTTGATCCTGTTCAATCACCCAGCGCCGATCAAACGTCTCTCCCGTGGAAGGCGCA
>JARLGN010000478.1 GCA_031292775.1 Acidobacteriota bacterium
GAGCGCGCCTGCTTTACTTGCCACCCTATTCTCCCGACTTCAACCCGATTGAGCAGGCTTGGTCGAAGATCAAACAGTGGCTGCGTTCTGCCAAGGCCCGAACCGCAGAAGCTCTGGAGGCGCCATCGCAGAAGCCCTGCGAGCTATTACCGCCGACAACGCTTTAGCTTGGTTCTCTCATTGCGGATATGGTCTACGATAACATTGAAAATGCTCTAGCTGGATATTCATAATCTTCAAAGTGTCAATCCCCAGCCCGGAGGGCGACATAATCGTAGCCCAGCACGTGAGTGCTGGGTCGGGGTATTAAATAGGACGAGTCCGACAGGACGACACAGTGGCAACCTTGTTCGGAAAGCCCTTGCATACGTTCCATTCCGAGGTGCCGTCCCTGAAGGGACTCTTTTACTTACTACCCTTACCCAGGACTTACGTCCTGGGCTACGATTGTGTCGCCCTTCGGGCTTAGGTTATTGCTTCTCCGCCATTTACCCGGCGGCCTTAGCTAACTGCTAGTTGCTTCTCGGCTATTTGGCCGGCAGATAACTCAATTCCGGGTGAAATTGGATGATTTCGCTCGTCTCACCCTGCACGGAGTGATCAATTCGATCGACGATGGAATCCGCCTCCGCCTGCCCAAAAGCCTCCTTCAGCATCTCGCGGAAAGGCTTCACGTCGGGCTTTTCCTCGAAGTCTGCCCAACTACTGCGCGGCACGACCAGCACATAGGTCCCCGTGTCGCCGCCGCTGGCCAGTGCATACCATTCAAAATTGACCGGCCACTTGGTCTTCTGGGCAGCGTCGTAAATCCTGGAAATGGCGCTGCGAAAATCCGACCCTTTCCCGTAGCGCACATGGAAGGTGACAATTTCGTCGAACTTGGGAGCCATGCCGGGACTCGGGGGATTACTGATCTTCGGCATCGCCTCATAATAGCGAGCGACGATGGACTCCACGTAATTGCCCACCACCTTCTGATATTCCTCCAGGTCAGCCTGGTCAGGAATTACTGGCTTGTCGAAATCGGCCCAGTGTTGATTCAACCGGCCTACGATGTAGGTTCCGGTATCCGGGCCGGTGAGTGTCTCCCACACCAATAGAGGTAGGGGGTCGTTCTGTTGCTTGTGCCAGGCCGCTTTTTGCTTACGCCCGTTCTCATATTGCGCCACCATGCCGTTCTTGGGCTTTTGAAATTCCAGTGCGGCTACGGTTCCTGGTTTCTCCTGCGCGACCACCGAAAATGCAAACAACATCACAGCAAAAGCTGACAACAGCTTCTTGGTTCTCATCTGTCCTCCAATTTTTTTCACATGGTTGAAGTTGAATTCGGTAAAGCGTGGGGGCCCGTCACTCCGGAACATCTGCAAACACTAGCGGCATGGAAGACCGCTCCACTGCCCTGGGGAAAGCGGTAATCCGCAATTTTGTTTTGTATTGGGATACGCGTGCATTTTACACCCACATGGCAGCAAGAAGCCAAAAATCTCACCGCTCTCGATGAAGCACAGTTTCGTGCTCTATGATGGCGCGTATGCCCAAGGTTGCGGATGTGCTGGTGGTTGGTCTGGGGGCCGTTGGCAGCGCGGCGCTGTATCAATCCGCCAAGCTGGGGGCGCGCGCCATCGGCATCGATCGCTTCCATCCGCCGCACGATCAGGGCTTTCGACTCGTCGGTCGCCACGGCGACCTCCTCGCTCAGGATGACAGACAGAAGGAGGTCGGATTCAAGGGCTCTTGTAGGCCTGCTTCATATAGTGACGGGCCAAGTCGGCCGCGCCGGAGGTGGAATCCTGGACGATCACTGTCCGGTACTTTTCCAGCGCGGCGTCGCGCTTCTGCAACAAGTCATACATTTGGCCGGCAGCCAGGGTCGCCTTCTGGCGCAGCTCCGGATCGTTGCCGTGGCTGGCGGACAGATCGTAAGCCTCGGCAGCTTCCTGGTACTGGCGCTGACCGCGCAGCGCTTCGCCCAATCCATACGCCGGCACCTCGATACGGCACCCCGCATAAGCATTGCTGCGACAGCCTGCCAGGACTTTGCGGTAGGCTGCAATCGCCTCCTGCCCGTGTCCCGCAGCATTCATCAGGTGAGCGTATTCGGAGGCCACCAGAAAGTTGCGCGGAAATTCGGCCTGCATTCCGGCGACAAGCTTCAGCGCCTCGTCATATTTCTCTTCCCGGCGAAGAAACAGGGCCAGCACGATCTGGCCGTCGCTGGCCACTTCACTATGCGCGCCGGCCACCACTTCGCGTAAATAGTCCAGACCCTTTCGCTTGTTGCCGCTGATCCCCACCACAGACGCGGCCACCTTGGCCGGCCAACTGAGGCTGCCCACGATGTAGAGGTCAGTGCCGATCAGAAGCTTGGCGTCCACGTATTTGGGATCCAACTCCAACACCCGCTCGTGATCGTGGCGCGCGCTCACGGCGCTGCGCAGGGCGGCGAACCAGGCTTTTTCAGCCATGCCCATGTAGGTGGCGCGAAGGCCCCGTGTAATACCCCGCGCATATAAGGCGTCAACGTTGTCGGGATTCTTGTCGAGCTGCGCTTGCGACAGCGCCAGCGCCTGGGCACTTAACTGTTTGACTCGATCGTGCACCTTGGGATCGAGCGGCTCGGGATGCTTCTTGGTAAGAAAGCTGTCGGCGGCATAAGCCTCGGTGTCGAGCGCCCCAATGCGGTACAGTTCCCTGAAAATCACCCCGGCCAGAACGTGATTGACGGCGAAGGGGTCGTCAGGATGGGCTTGCTGGGTGGCCTCGAACTCACGGATCGACTTGTCGTATTCCAAGTTGTAGAAGTAGTCGAAACCCTTGCGCGTGGCCGGGTCGTTGTCCGAACGCGTGGGGACAGGAGCTGTTGCAGATTGGGACAGGCCGCTGCTGGCCACCGCAATGCAGCCCAGAACTAGGAAGCAAAAGTACAGTCGGTAAGGTTTCATCACCGGTGGCTACTGAGAAGTTTACCCGATTTGGCAAGCCGCCAAAAGGAGCTACAAATGGTCCAGGAACTTCTGGTCGCGCCGCATGACAAATCCAGACCGTCTCTGGCAATAGCGCGCTCACACTCCGTGATTGATTGGTCCGCCGCCTCTTCCTAGCGGGTAGGAGGCGGCGATTGCCTTGCGAACATATTCCTTCGCTGCCCGAACGGCCTCGGGCAGCGTGTTCCCCCGCGCCAACTGGCAGGCCAGAGCCGTGGCGAAGGCGCATCCCGTCCCATGCGTCGAACGGGACTCCAAGTGCTCTCCGGGAAAGACTTCCTCCATGCCCGAACCCACCTTCTCATAAAGAAGGTAGTCATTGGCTTGCGGCAGGTGGCCACCGGTGATTGCCACTGCCCGGCTGCCGAGTTCTCGAAGCTTCCACGCTATCGCCCGCAAACGCGGAAGTGCCTCCTCCCACGGAGCGTCGGTCGGGACTGGCTCAGCCTTGGCCAGCGTCGCCGCCTCATCAACGTTGGGGGTAATGACATCCGCGAGCGGCAGCAGTCTCTTGACGAGGACCTCTTGCCCGGGCCCGTCCAGCAAAATGGCACCCGACGACGACCGGAGGACCGGGTCGAGGACTATGTTCGGCAGCCGCCTCTCCTCGAGGAAGTTAGCTACGGCGGCGGCGACGTCCCCGGAGCCGAGCATCCCGACTCGGACGGCGGCGATTTCCAGGTCATCGGCCAGGGTCGCGAGCGTTCGGGCTACCAGTTCGGGATTCACTGGGTGGACGCCGAACACTCCCTGGGTGGACTGCACGGTCAACGCCGTAATGCAGGTGACGGCGTAGCAATTTTGGGCAGCCGCCGTTTTTATATCGGCGGTGATTCCGGCTCCCGAAATGGGATCGTAACCCGCAATGCTCAGGATGACTGGCGACCGGCTCATTGGACGACTGTATCGCAATCGCTCGCCCCGAGGTAGTCAGGCGCGGTCGCTCAGAGGCGACCAAGTTTTCCTCCAACTCGAGTGCGCCCCAGATTTCCTCTCAAGAAACTTTGTAACTAATTGTAAGTAAATAACTTATCTTACTTCTCAGCATTCCAACCCCTGTCGCGGCGTCCCCATCTCAATTACAAGCGCCTACCGTCAGTACTTATTCGACCGGGGCAGATCGAGCCTGTTTACCGCCGTTCTTGCCCCAGGGGGGTGGTGCTCTTGTGGGCGAGCCGTAGCACGAACCTCCCCACAAGGCAAGCACGAAAGTAGGACTTTCAGTCAGCTGGGTTGACTCTTACGTCTAGCGGTGGATAGACTTATAGGGATTCATACAGAACCCGGGAGGACCAAACTTAACGATGAGAGGTGTTTAAATGTTACGAGTACTCAGCCAGGTCGCGGTGACCGTGGTTTTTGCCACCGCACTAGGCGCGGCACCCGGTAATAGCACAC
>JARLGN010000479.1 GCA_031292775.1 Acidobacteriota bacterium
AGCCTAACTCATTTATTTTCAGCAAGTCATCGCGAAAACAGGCTAACTCGTTTGTTTTCATCAACTCATTGGGAGCACTTTTTTTGCCCCTTTGTTTTCAATAACTCATTGGGAGCAACCTTCATTTTTAACATCTCTTTTATTGACCCACCTTTGTTTTCAGCAACTTATTGGGAGCACTTTATTTTGCCCTTTGTTATCAATCGGTTATGGGAGGAGTTTTTCATTCCTGACCTCTTTCAGGCGCACCTTAGTTTTCAACAACTTATTGGGAGCGAATCTTATGACGGCACTGAGAGGCGGTCTGCTACGCCCGATTCTTGCCGAAATAGGCCGCCGTAGATTGATGCGCAGAGGGGCGGAGTGAGGAACCCTCCAAGTGTCGCGCTCGGCAGAGCTTGCCAATAGGGAGGGTTTGCGAACGTGCGATCCGTGGCTTGCACATTGAATGCTTGATATCCACGTTGCTGAGATCTGCAAGTTGGGTATGGCTGGGAGCGGCGGTGTACGAATTTTCTTGAGCTGTGCCCTGTCCGCCGAGGTGTACGGAGGCCTTGATTTCTGGACGTTGCGGTGTTGGGAATCGATCCGGGGGAAGGTCATGACGGGAGATCACCGGGAATCAGGCGCGCCGGGCCTTCAGCGCAACACTAGGCTATACGGTTTGGCTCATTTTATCAAGAGACAAACTGTCGCAGGGGCTTGGGAAGAGGCAACGGCTCTCTACCGGCTTCAGGCAAGAGTTCGGGAACAAGAAGGTCAAAACGGGTGTCTAATGAACGTATGCGCGGCCATCATCGCAGCAGCTGGTTTCTTGTGATAATCGGCATCCTGCTGGCGCCTTTTCTCGCGGTCCATGTTCAGGAAATGATCTTTCGTCATCGGGCAGAGCAACTGCTGACCGACATTCGCGCTCTCATGTCGCACAAGGCGAACCTAAGGGAAATGCAGGCGGAATTCAATCGCTGGGATCCGCATGGCGAACCGTGCTCTGACCAGAGTTGCTCCCTTGAGGGAGATTCATGGAGCTCCGGCTTCGTCCTCTACCGTGTCGTCAATCCGGAGGAAGTGGAAACCGATTGGCACAGACTATGGATACCTCCCCTATTCAGAACATTCGGGGGGCGCATTTCCCACGTTGGCGCCAGTTTTCAGACGACCTATTTTGGGCGGTTGATAATGTTTGAAGTGGACATGGAAACCTCGCCCGGGTCTGGTGTGAACGATTACCATGCCAAGAATGTCCTATCTGGGGCGGTAGTTTCCGGTATGTGGTTTTGTGTCCACGATGACTGGCAAGGTTTGACCCTCCATCCGAACTACGTCATCGGTGGGGTATACCCCAACACCTGGTACCCGCCGTGGGCAACAAGTACTTACGTGGCGTTTGGCCCACATGCCACCGCTGCCGACATTGCGCGCCTCGCAAGCTTTGACCTTTCCTGCCTGACGCGTTTGGAGCCGTGCCACGATCAGAGTGAGCTTATGCCCGAGGCCGCGGCCCAGCACGCGAAGGAAGAATTCCAGCTTGCAAGGTCGAGGAACGACCACGTATGCGGCCCGGAAATTGTCCGATTAATGGCGCGCGATGCTGCGTACGCGGGCTTGGTTGCGGTGACGGCAATTCACACCGAGGAACATTTCGACGAAGACAGCGTCCCCATCCCCACCGCCCTCATGATTCACAACTTCAAACCTGCTAGTGACTGGGAAAATGGCGGAATCCGGAATCTCGAGTTTGTTGACGTGAACACCGGCCACAGCCTCTCCACCCTCCCCGCCGAGGTATACACCGGCAATCGCCTGATTATCCTTGCGCAGCCCGAGAAGCATCATGGCATCACAGTAGATCGGTGCGGTGCCATGCCACTGACTCCCGGGAATCTGGAAATCGTGCGCCACGCCATTTGGGAAAATCTCCTTCCCACAAACCCGTAGCCTCCCCCGCAAGCGGCTGCAGAGTTCCTGACTTACCACGAGACGCAGGGCACGGGTCTTGAATACAGGAACCCTTCTCTCCGCGCCTGCCGCGTATCCAGCGGAAGGGGCACGTTCTGGCATCATCACGGTTGGTTAAGCGCCGGAACGACCCGCCGCCCCAGGCCTGCGCGCGCCGGTGAGGAAGTCACAACGAGGGTCACAGCCGAAACCCAATCCTTCTTAAACCAGCATGTGGGCGGCCTCTTCCTCCTTGGGCATTTCCGGCGACAAGTAAGGCATCCACGGTTCTTCGTAGACCACCTGGTAGCCGCAAACACGGGATTCCACATCGTGGTAGTAATGAACGTGCAGAATACTGGACGGCTTGGTCTCCTCCGCCCAATTGTTGAATGCTGCTTCGAGTACCAGCCGATTGGATACGTCCGGAATTACGATCGTTGTCGCCTTAAACGATTTATCCTGCATTGAGATTGCTCCCTCCAGAAGGTTTCCGCAGCGCGCCCCCGGAGGATACTCTGCCCCCTCCCCCTTTTGGCCAGCGCCCGCAGGCGATGTTCCGCTGCAACTTATGTATCGGCAGTGGGAAGGAGAACTTGAGTTATATGTTTCTCATCTTGGGGGGGGGGAAATGGTCGGTGTGGGAACACGAATATGCGCTCGCGAAAAAGCTCACCGCGATGCTGGTCTTTCCACGCTATGGACTTCATCTGTTGCCGATTACCCGCCCCACATCAGGCGGCGCATTCATGCACAGCTTCATACAGCGCCAGGATATTTGCCGTGGGTGTGTTGGGCTGAAGGTTATGACAGGGGGCCACCACGTATCCTTTGCCATTGCGGAAAATCCGGATATTGTCAGCCACTTCCTGCTTTACGTCGCCGGGTGTGCCAAATGGCAGGGTCTGCTGATTGTCCACGCCGCCGTGGAACACCAATTGTTTTCCAAAGTCGCGCGCCAACTCCTCCCGCCCCATGCCTTTGCAGCGCCACTGAATGGGATTGAGCACGTCGATGCCAATCTCGATCAACTCCGGCAGGAGCGGCCGGATGGCGCCGTCGTCATGGTGCATCACTTTGACGCCGAAGGAGTGAGCCAGATCGGTCATCTTCCGCATCCAGGGCTTCAGGAAGTGGCGGAACGTGGCAGGGCTCATCAGCAGATTGTCCTGCGTGCCCAGGTCTTCGGCGACATAGATGAAATCGATCAGGCCTTTGCACGACTCCAAAGTGCGGCGAATGACGACCTCGTGGAAATTAAAGATTCGTTCCAGCCCGGCCTCGGCCACCGCGGGATTCATGGCAAGGTCGGTCAGTGCCTGTTCCATTCCCCGCAGGCGGCAATAGAGGTAGAACGGCTCATAGCATCCGCCCAGGATAGGGTAGTCGTGCCATGCTTCGCACTTGGGCCGCATACCGTCCGTGTCAAACAGCGTGGGATCCGGCCAGTCAAAGCGCTCAACGTCCGCCGCAGTCTCCGCTTTCGCCATGGGATTGGACACCGCCTCTTCGTAAGTGCCCAGTCCCTCACCGTAGGAAATATTGGTGACATCAACGTGCCAGATGCTCCAAAGCGATTGGATGTGCCACGTGTCTTCCGTGGCCAGGCGATGCTTGGGACCAAGAAGCACCAGCTTGTCGATTCCCAGCCGCTCCCAGAGCGCGCGTTCGGTGGCGCATCCCAAATCTTTGCGCAGCCGGTCGGTGACTTCTGCCGTCCCCCAGTAGTCGCACAGAATCTGCGGTTCTCCAGATAACATCGCCAGCCATCGGTCTCGAGGTGTTGACATTGCAATCTCCCTA
>JARLGN010000480.1 GCA_031292775.1 Acidobacteriota bacterium
AAGCGGTTGTTTATAGACTTAACCCTTCGTATCATGCGGAGCCGAGACCAAACCCGGCATTGCAAGGCCGTCAAATCTTTCTTTCGGGGGCAAGCAATTCGGGCCTGATGTATATCGGCCCTTCGGCCATTTAAGACGAGTCATGGTTTGAGTCTGCGCGAAGCGCCTTGGAGTGCGGCAGCAGCAGCTACCGCCTTGGAATTCCATTGCGTCAAAGACCAACTCTAAATTGCGAGCTGATGGCGTTGGTGGGAAGGCGGCAGCTTCGCGGCCGCACTCCAAGACGCCGGCGGCGATGTTGTAGCGCTGCGCTCCCGACGGGACGACATTTACACGCGAGGCCAGCAGGTGTATGGTTCCGCGCAGAGATAATATTGAAATCTCTAATTTAACCCAAGTTCCTACCGCCTTGACCGAAGGGCTTGTTCAAACGGCTTAACCCGTGATGCCCTGGCCGGCGAGCGCGATGTTGTTGCGGGTGGTGTTCTTGACGAGGTACATGGCTTCATCGGCCTTGCGCAGCAGTTCCTTGCGCGTGCGGCCATCCACGGGGAACGAGGCGACCCCAAAGCTGGCGGTGACCTTGATGTTCATTTTCTCTTCGGTGAAAAACACACGATTGATCAGCAGGTCGCGGATGCGGCGCACCACCATCAAGGCATTTTCTTTGGAGGTCTGGGGGAGCAGAACCACAAATTCGTCGCCACCGAAGCGGAAAGCGTAGTCAATCATGCGGAGGTGGCCCTTGATGCTGTCGCCGATCATCCAGAGAAGTTTTGAGCCCACCAGGTGTCCGTGCACATCGTTGACCTGCTTGAAGTGGTCCAGGTCGATGAATATGACGGAAAACTCGTAGCCGTAACGGTTGGAGCGATAGATTTCCGTGTCGAGGACGAAGTTGAGATGCCGGGCATTGTAAAGCGCGGTGCAGTCATCCGTAATGGTGAGCTCGTGAATGCGCTGCACGTAGCGGGCATTTTCCAGCGCGATGGCGGCGTAGTCCGCAAGGCTCTTCAGGATGGGAATATCGTCAGTGTTGAAACTGGGTTTGCCAAGAGCGTTGACGAGTTCAATGACCCCCAGCACGTGGCCATGCGCTTTGATGGGAACACACACAATTGAGCGGGTCTCCGTGTGGGTCAGTTCATCGACCTTGGGCGTGAAGCGGGGATCATTCGCCGTGTCTTCCACAAGAAGAGGCTCGCCGTGCTCAGCCACCCATCCCGCCACTCCCTCACCGAGCTTTAAGCGCACATCGCGGAGCTTTTCCGCGCCGCTGCCAATGGCGATCTCGAAATACAGTTCCTGCGTGTCCTCATCCAGCATCAGCAGCGACCAGGTATCCGGCTGGAGCATGTCGCTGATTTTTTCCATGATGGTCTGGAGAATCTTCTGCAAGTCAAGGGTCGAGAATAGCGCCTTTCCCACTTCATGAAAGAGGGAGAGGCGTTCCACCTGACGTTTCAGTTCGCCGATTTCTTCTTCTGGACCCATCACCTTCCCAAACGGATGCTGGAAATAAATGCGTATAGACCTTTTAAACCATTGAGCGGGGGTTTTCAACCCTTTTGTCTGGATGCCCCCGCCCGGTGAAACCAAGGGGCATCCTGTTAAAGCATTTGACACTGTTATGTGCGGGAAAATATGATGAAGGCGGCTTGATTGGTCAGGAGCGTACAAGACCCCCTATGCCCGCCTTCGGTGAAAATCTTCGACGCGAACGTGAGATGCGAGGCGTAAGCCTGGAAGAGATCTCTTCCGCTACGAAGATCAGTATGCGTTTTCTCGATGCCATTGAACGGGAAGATTTTTCCAAACTTCCCGGAGGGATCTTCTCGCGCAGTTTCATTCGCAGCTATGCGCGCTATCTCGGCCTGGACGAAGAACGTGTAGTGGCCGAATTCCAACTGGCCGCGCACCCGCAGGTGGAATTTGACCTGCATCGAATGGCGGCGGGCAAGAACGGCTCCGGGCGGCAAGTGGGACGAACTCCGCTGATTGCAACCCTGGTGGCAGTGGTTTTGTTCGCCGGCGGCTATGGGCTTTTCCGATACTCGCGGCGAGGCTCTGACACGCCGATTCCACCCCCACCTGCCCCGGTTGTGACTCCCAAGGTGGAAGTCCCCGCGCCCCCGCCACTCCCCACAAATTGCGTTGATACCGGTGCGGTTCCGGGCCCGGCAGTGGGCGAGGCGGCGCCCGGAACTGCCGTTCCGTCACAGCCCAACTGCGTTCCTGGTGCGCCGCCCGCCTCCTCCTCTGCAGGCGCGGTGGCACCGCCCCCAACCCCCGGCACGGGCACTCCTGTTTCCAAGGGAGGCTCATCGGCAGGCGAAAGCCCCGCCGCCCCGCCGAACTCGGAAACGGCAACTCCCCCAGGGACCAAACCCGCCAACGATTCGGAGTTAATACTCCAGGTGGCCGCCACGGACCGCGCCTGGGTGGCCGTGGATTCCGACGGAAAGACGGTGCTGCAGCGTGTGCTGAATCCCAATGAAGTGGAAACCCTGAAGGCACACAAGTCTTTCGATATAACGACAGGAAACGCGCAATCCGTTATTCTCACACTGAACGGCGAGACCCTGAAGCCGTTGGGCCGGCGCGGCGAGGTGAAGTCCCTGCACCTGACGCGCGATGATGTGAAAACTTCCGCTCCCTGAGGTCCTGATATTCCCCCACGCATCGTGGATCTAATCCGCGCTGGCAAGGCGCCCGAGATCATCCGCCGCAAGGGTGCGGAAGGCGCTCTGCCTTTGCCGCCGGAGGATAGAATAGAAATCCTGACCCTGCTCGCAAGGGCGCCGGAAGCGGGCTTGCGGGAGAAGGCGCTGGAAACGCTGCGGCAAGTGAACGGGGCGGAGCTTCGCCGGGTTATGGCCAACCCCCAGACGGCGCCCGATGTGCTGCGTTTCGGGGCGGAGCATCTCCTGGCAGAACGCGAAGGTCTAAGGGACGCGCTGCTCTGGAATCCCAGCCTTCCGCCCGACGTCCTGGAAAAGCTGCAACCGAAGCCTGCTACCGATCCGGTGGTGGTGAAGACCGTCGCTGCGGCGCCGGTCCAGACTCAGCCGGAACCGCTCGCTGAACTTCCCAAGCTTGAGGCCGCAAAAGAATCCGCCAGCAGACCTGCGGCTGCCCCTCAAGCCATCGACGAACAAGCCGCCGTTGAAATAATGGCCAAGATTGCGGCTGGTGAAAAGGTGGAGGATGTGACGGGCGCGCCCATAGAGGCTCCGCCCGAAGTTACCAAGCATGACAGCGAGCTTACCCAGAAGGATCGGGAAACTTTGATTGAGAAAATCAATCGAATGTCGGTCGTGGAAAAAATCAAGGCGGCGCTGACGGGCAACATGGAGACTCGCTCGATGCTTATTCGCGACTCCAACAAAATCATATCGCGCGCGGTGTTGCAGTCGCCCAAGATTTCCGATACGGAAGCCGAAGGCTATGCTGCCGCCAAGAATGTATCGGAAGAAGTGCTGCGCCTGATCGCCTCGAATCGTAAGTACATGAAGACCTACGTGGTGATGAGAGCCCTCATCAATAATCCCCGCGCGCCCATTGACGTCACCCTGCATCTGGTTGCCCGGATGAACGACAAGGACCTGAAGGGGCTTTCGCTCAACCGCAATGTTCCGGACGTCATCCGGAGCATGGCCATCAAGGCGATTAAGCAAAAGGAAGAGGCCACCAAGCCCAAGCTCGGCAAGCACTGACTCCGCTCACGCCCCGATTCGCTTGCTACTTCGCGCGCTCAGCCAGGACAGAAGCGAAGACTTTCAGCATCTCATCGTGAACCAGGCCGTTGGAGACAAACACATCATCACCGAGCAATTTGAACGCTCCTCCCCGCACATCGGTCAATCGTCCCCCGGCCTCGGTAACCAGCAGCGTGCCCGCCGCTTTGTCCCATGGATTCAGCTTCAACTCCCAGAAACCTTCGAAGCGGCCAGCCGCCACGCAACACAAATCGAGCGCCGCCGAGCCCGCGCGCCGGATGCCGTGGGACAGCTCCGTGAAGCGAAAATAGAACTGAATATTCAAATCGTGATTGGTTGCGAAGGGGGGGAAGCCCGTTGCCACCAGGCTCTCGCTCAGCTTTTCCGTGCTTGAAACCCGCAGGCACTGGTCGTTCAAATATGCCCCGGCGCCGCGCTCAGCCGTGTACATATCGTTGTGCGTGGGATCATAAACCACTCCCGCCACCACTTCACCGCGATACGCAAGGCCAAGGGTGACGCAATAAACAGGGAAGCCGTGGGCATAATTCGTCGTCCCATCCAGAGGATCGACGTACCAGCAATAGTCGGAAGACGAATGATGGTTGCCCCCTTCTTCGGCAACAATCGCGTGGTCGGGAAAGCGCTCACGCAGGTGCTTGACGATCAGCGCTTCCGACTGGCGATCCGCCTGCGTCACCAGGTCCGAGCGGCGCTTGTAGCTGATTTCCAAAGGCTGGGTAAACAATTCGGCCAGAAGCGCCCCAGCTTCCCTTGATATCTCCACTGCGGCATTGAGGTAATCCGTCATAATTTTCATCCACCTGAGTTGAAGAGCAAGGCAAAACGCAAAAGTCAAAAGGCAAGACCTGACTTCAAATCCATGGATGTCTGCGTTCTTTTACTCTTGCCTTTTGCGCATTGCCTTTTGACTTGTTACTTCGGTTAAACAGCTTTTTAGCGGCCCCGCTCAATCACCACGTGCCCTTGGCCTTCTCCTTCCGACCAGACGGCGCCATCCGCGAAGTATTCCTTCTTCCAGATGGGAACAACCTGCTTGAGACGGTCTATGCTGTAGTGACAGGCCTCAAACGCCTGCCTCCGATGTTCAGCGGTGACGATGATGGCCACGCTGGTTTCGCCGATCTCCAGGCGACCCAGGCGGTGAACAATCCCCATGCCGTCGATGGCGAACATCTTCTTCGCCTCGGCTCCCAGTTCTTCCATCTTGCGAATCGCCATAGGCTCGTACGCCTCATATTCCAGGTAGAGCGTGGCGCGGCCGCGCGAGTGATTCCGCACAATACCTTCGAAGATCACCACCGCGCCATCCTCCGGAGCGCGGAGTTGCTTGGAGAGGTCGGAGGCGAGGATCGGATCGTGGGTGATGAGGAAAAAATCCCTGCCGGCACCGCCACTTACCGGAGGCATGAAGGCCACCTCATCACCATCGCGCAAAGGGGTGGAGCCGTTGGCAATCTCCTGATTTACAGCAAGGAGCAGGGCGCTTCCAATCGACTGCAAGCGCGGGAAACGGGCCTCGTAGTGGCGCCGCAACCCATCCAGGTTCTCTCCCTCGGACAGTTCCACCTGCTCTTGCGCGCAACCCGTCAGGTCATGGGTGATGCCGAAGAACAACACGTTGACTTTCATGATGGGCTCAAAACTCCGCTCCTGCGCAGCGATCCCCGCATGCAATCAGTATACACGCGGGGCAGCCCGC
>JARLGN010000481.1 GCA_031292775.1 Acidobacteriota bacterium
GAATCAGCCGGCTGGATTATGACTTTACCTGTGAGGGCGGCTTCTTCCCTGCGCATATCGAGATGAATAGCGATCCCGCTGTGGCACGCTGGATAGAAAGAGTTGTTCACCTGCTGCCCATCGCCCCGCGGCCCGACCATTACTGTCCGCTCGACGAGAAGAACTTGGATAAGGAATGGATCCGACGGCTGGGCCAATCGGGCAAGGACTGTTACGCGGCGATTCTGGCAAAGGACACGCGCGCGCTCGGCGCCTCCATGAATGAATGCATGGGCTGCTGGGAGGCGATTCTCCCTTGCACAGTCAGGCATCCCGCCATCAGCATCGACCTGATCGGAATCCTGAATCATTATCAGTCCAGATATGCAGGGGCCATGTATTCCGGCTGCGGCGGGGGGTACTTGTACGTTGTGTCGGAAGAGCCTGTGCCCGGTTCGCTGCATGTGCAGGTCAGGAGGGCAGTGAATAGTGAATAGTGGGTAGTGGATGGAAATGGGCAACTGACCAAAGGCCACTACACATGGTTCTGTGAACACTAACCACTATCCACTATTCACTAACCACTGATTTATGAAAACCGTTGCGATCACGGGAAGCTTTGACAATCTGCGCTCCAAACATGTCCGCTTTCTTGAAGAAGCTTCAAAGTGGGGGAACGTCCACGTAGGTTTGTGGCCGGATGAAACCATCCAGGCGCGGGAAGGAAGACCGCCCAGGTTTCCGGAACGCGAACGCCGCTATCTGCTCGAGTCTCTCCGCTTCGTTGACCGTGTAACCGTGGTCGGGGGAAACATCAAACCCGATGCGCTGCCTGATTTTGGCGGCGTTACACCTGACGTTTGGATTGTGGATGAAGAAGGCGATACTCCGGGCAAGCGGGCCCACGCGGAGGCGCGGGGGATTCCGTACCAAGTCATTCGAAACCAGGAATTACGCGGATTTCCCGTACCATCGCTCGCGCCACCGTCCCTTGATTCAGCGCGAATGCGAGTCATCGTCACCGGTTGCTTCGACTGGTTTCATTCCGGGCACGTCAGGTTTTTTGAAGAAGCTTCCACCCTGGGCGATTTGTACGTGGTGGTGGGGCACGATGCGAATATCCGGCTGCTGAAGGGTGAGGGCCACCCGCTGTTATCTCAGGACGAACGCGTCTACATGGTGCATGCGGTTCGCTATGTACACCAAGCCATGATTTCCACGGGGCACGGCTGGATGGACGCTGAACCGGAGATCGCCCTGCTTAAACCTCACTTCTACGTGGTTAATGAGGACGGCGACAAACCCGAGAAGAGAGACTTTTGCGCCCGTCATGGCATCGAATACGTGGTGCTGAGACGAATTCCCAAAGAAGGCCTGCCGAAGCGCGAAAGCACGTTGCTCCGTGGATTTTGATGCGGGGTGGTTACCCGCAGCACGACTCGCGGAATGACTTGATTGACGAGAGGGATTACATACCGTACGATGATGCATCCCTCGGAGGCAATGCTTACCCTTGCGAATACGGATTATTACGACTGCTGTTCTGTTCGCACTCCTCACGCCTGCCCTCAACGCCCAGGATGCCGGGACCTCGACGATCCTGGGAGCGATGAAGGCGGAACTGGCTCGCTCGCAGCGGGCATTCAAGACGGAGCGCGTCCAGCCTTATTTTCTCAGCTACGAAATTACTGACGACCAGGTTGCCAGCATCACCGGCACATTTGGAAAACTCCAAATGAGCGAGCAGAGCCGCAGCCGCCAATTGGATATCGACCTGCGCGTGGGGACCCCGCACCTGGATAACACCCACGGCACGCGGGAAGAAGCCGCGGAAGGCTCCCCGCCCATTTTTGTTCCCATTGAGGCGGATGCCGACGCGCTGCGCAGTATTCTTTGGTATTACACCGACCTCAAATATAAACAGGCCGCCGAGCAACTTGCCTCCATCACCACCGAGGTTCAGGTCAAGGTGGCGCAAGACGACAAGTCTGACGACTTCTCGCCCGAGCCTGCGGCGAAGCATTTTGACAAGCTCCGGACGATAAACTTCGACCAAAAAGCCTGGGAAGAAAAGGTGCGGAAGTATACCGCGCCCTTTGCGCGCTATGGTGACATCTACTCCGCCACCGCCACTTTCCTGGCGGATATTGAAACCCGCTGGTACGTGAACAGCGACGGTTCAGAGGTCATGGTCTCCCGGCCTTTTTACCACCTCTACGTATCGGCTCAAACCAAGGCCGACGATGGAATGGATCTGCCGCGGTATGAATCCTTCTTTGCCGAAGATCCCGGGGGATTGCCTTCCGACCAGGCCGTGCTGAAGATCGTCGACCAGATGATCAAAGACCTGCAAGCCCTGCGAGTGGCGCCGATTGTGGATCCTTACACGGGTCCGGCGATACTTTCCGGCCGGGCGAGCGGAGTCTTCTTCCACGAAGTGTTCGGCCACCGATTGGAAGGCCATCGGCAAAAAAGTGAAAGCGAAGGCCAGACATTTAAGAAAATGGTGGGAGAGAAACTCCTGCCGGACAACTTCTCTGTGGTTTCCGATCCCACGCTGAAGCAATTGGGCCATGAGGAATTAGCCGGCTTCTACGACTTTGACAACGAAGGCGTGAAAGGCCAGCGGGTGATGGTGGTGGACCACGGCGTCTTCAAGAACTTTTTGATGTCACGCTCGCCCATCGAAGGCTTTCCCCACTCGAACGGCCATGGGCGCAGGCAGCAGGGGAACGCTCCTGTGGCTCGCCAATCGAATTTGGTTGTGGTCGTCGACCACCCCGTTTCGCACGACGAACTGAAGCGGCAGTTGATTGAGGAAATGAAGAAACAAGACAAACCTTTCGGTCTCTTCTTCGACGATATTCAGGGCGGATTTACCGTGACCGGCCGGTTCGCCGCCAACGCCTTCAACGTGCTGCCGATTATGGTTTATCGCGTCTATCCCGATGGGCGCGAGGAATTGGTGCGGGGAGTCAACCTGATTGGCACGCCGCTGACGGCCTTCAGCAAAATCGTTGCCGGCGATTCCCAGATCGCCACGTTCAATGGAGTGTGTGGAGCGGAATCAGGCGCCGTGCCGGTCTCGGCTTCTTCTCCCGATTTGCTGATATCGCAAATCGAAGTGCAGAAAAAGGAAAAGTCCACGGCACGGGCGCCCATTCTTCCGGCGCCGATTCAATAGGTTCGCGTTGGACCTGAAACTGTTCACATAGACGGTCTGAGGAATTGATTTCATTAGTGTGATCCTAAGTGACCCCCTCACCCGTCTCCGATCGCTGGAGTCCGATGGACTCCATCGGAGTCCCGAAATCGGACCCGCCCCGGCTGATGAAGACGACGGTTGCGGGCCTCTCCCCCGAGGGGCCGAGGGCAGCAAATTTAAATCACCTCTCCCCTCGCCCCCTTGGGGGAGAGGGGCCGGGGGTGAGGGGGTCGAATTGGGAACAGTCACGTTATGTGAATTGCATTGTGGTTAGACCGAGCGGGAGGAGCGACAGGATGCGGATAATGGTTTCCCGGGGAGTTGGAATTTTTCTTCTGGCGGCATTCATGTGGCCGGCCCAGGCCCCCGCGGCTGATGATCTGGTAATGAAGGCGATGCGAGACGAGTTGAATCGCTCCATGAAGCAATTGCAACTCGAGCAACTGGAAAAGCCTTACTTCATTTCCTATCACGTCCAGGACCGCAATTCTCTTGAAGCCTCGGCCACCTTTGGCGCGCTGCTCACCGGCAGCCTGTCGCGCGCCCGCTTCCTGATGGTGCAGGTGCGGGTCGGCGACTATCAGCGCGACAACAGCAATTTCATGACGGATCCTCCCCATGGCAACGGCCTGACGGAAACTGTTTTGCTCCCCCTTGACGACGATTACCAGGAACTGCGGCGTCAAATCTGGCTGGCCACTGATGTTGCGTACAAATCGGCTATAGAGATGCTTTCCCGGAAACGCGCCACACTCGAGAACCGCAAAGCCCGCGAGAACCTTCCCGACTTCAGCAAAGAGCCGCCGGCAACAGTGCTGGCGCCTTTTTCTCCCATCAAAATGGACCTTGCCAAGTCGGAAGCTCTGGTGAAAAACCTTTCCGGGCTTTTCCGTCAATCACCGGAAATCTATACCTCTTCAACCAGCCTTGCCGTCAACGACACGCGCTCCTGGTATCTGAACAGCGAAGGGAGCGCAGTGACCCAGGAGACCTCCGGGGCAACGCTAACTGCCCAGGCACGGACCCAGGCGGTGGATGGAACAGAATTGCCTGACTGGGTCATGGCTTCGGCACGGTCAATGGAAGCGCTGCCAACGGAGTCCGAACTGGCGGCACAGATTCGCACCATGGCGGACCGCCTGACACGGGCTCGCCAAGCTCCGGTGGTGGATCGTTACAACGGCCCGATGCTTTTCGATGGCGCCGCCGGGGCAGAACTTTTTAGCCAGGTATTTGCTCCCAAGCTGCTCGCGCTGCGCGTGCCGGCGTCCGACAATCCTCAAATCGAAGAGTACGCCGCCCAGAGTGTGGGTAAACTTCAGGACCGGCTGGGGGCGCGGGTGCTCCCCAACTTCCTGAGCGTCGTTAACGATCCCACGCAAGCCTCGTACCAGGGAACGCCGCTGGTGGGCAGCTACGCGGTGGACGATGAAGGTGTGCAATCGCGCCCCACGACGCTGGTGGAGAAAGGGTATCTCAAGACGCTGCTCAACGCGCGTGATCCCGTGTCCGGCATTGCCCAAAGCACGGGAAGCTTTCGCAGCTTCGGCGCTCAGCCCGGCAATCTAATGGTCATGCCAACGGAGGGAGTAAGCGAGCAGGAGTTGAAAGACGATTTGCTCAACATGGTGAAGGAGCGGAACAAAGAATTTGGAGTTATCGTGCGCGGAGTCGGACGCGCGGTCTATAAGGTCTTCCCTGACGGCCACGAAGAGTTGATGCGCCTGGGACGGTTTGATGGTTTGGATGATGGCGCGTTTAAGGATCTTGCCGCAGCCTCGCGCAATTTAACGGTTTACAGCATTCCCTATGCGGCTTACGGTGGGCGCATTTTTCCTGGACAGACCGGGGCGCCTTTGGTTTCCTTCGTCGCCCCCTCGCTCCTGTTTGAGGACATTACACTAAAACCCGCAACGGGCGATCTGCCCAGATTGCCGCTTTCCAAGCATCCGTTTTTTGATAAGTAAGCTTCGTCACGGATTCACCACGGAGCGCACGGAGGTCACGGAGAAAGCACCGAACCAGAAACTGCAAGTCCAGAACCAACAATTCATCATGCCTTCCCGCGCCAGCAGATGAGCTTTTCTCCGTGCTCTCTGTGCCCTCTGTGGTGGATCTCATCTGTTCGCACCGCTAAATCACGTGTGTAATACAGGGAGGATTTTGCCATGAGAACAATTCTCAAAGTGGCTGCGTGCGTCATCCTCGGCGCCGGACTCATTTTTGGGCAGCAACCCGCAGTCCACGATCCGCTCCTCGACCAGATGACCGGGAACTGGGTCCTTCAAGGAACGATTATGGGCCAGGAGAACACGCACGATATCGCCGCGGAGTGGGTGCTCGGCCATCAATTTGTGCGCATCCATGAAGTCTCGCGCGAAAAGAATGCCCAGGGCCAGCCCGACTACGAAGCGATGGCTTTTGTCGGTTGGGACCAACCCACCGGCGACTACGTTTGCGCCTGGCTCGATACGTATGGAGGCATGACCCCTGCCACCTTCGGCCGCGGCAAGCGGAATGGCGACGAGATTCATTTCCTCTTCAAAGATAAAGACAGCGTCTTTCACACCCGATTCATCTATCACAAAGAAACGAGCACCTGGGAGTGGCGCATGGATTCGGAGGAAAAGGGAACAACGAAACCCTTTTTACGCGCGAAGCTGACGAAGAAATGAGTGCCCCCGGGAACGCGATGTCTTTTATCGTGGCGCCCGGAACTTGTCGCGAAATAGTCAGGGGGCAGCAGTTCTTGATTTTCATTCGGTCCGCGGCTAAACAAAGGAACGAAAAGCATTTGCTGCCTACTGCTTTCCGCCTTCTGCCTTCTGTCCGAGCGGATCACACCAACACCTTATCCACCACATTGCCGGCGACGTCGGTGAGGCGGAAGTAGCGCCCCTGGAATTTATAGGTCAGCTTGGTGTGCTCAATGCCCAGGCAGTGCAGGATGGTGGCTTGCAGGTCGTGGATGTGGACCGGGTCTTCCAGAATGTTGTAGCAGAAGTCGTCGGTCTTGCCGAGAACGAGGCCGCGCTTGACGCCGCCGCCCGCCATCCACATGGTGAAGCAGCGCGGATGGTGGTCGCGGCCGTAATTGGTGTCCGTCAGCTTGCCCTGGCAATAAACCGTGCGGCCGAACTCCCCGCCCCAGATCACCAGCGTATCGTCGAGCATGCCGCGTTGCTTCAAGTCGATGATCAGCGCGGCGGAAGCCTGGTCCACCCCCTTGCACTGAAGGGCCAGGTCTCGCGGCAGGTCCGTGTGCTGATCCCAACCGCGATGGTAAAGCTGCACAAAGCGCACGCCGCGCTCGGAAAGACGCCGCGCCAGCAGGCAGTTGGCGGCAAAGGTTCCGGGCTTGCGCGAATCGGGACCGTACAATTCAAAAATGGAATCCGGCTCCTTCGACAGGTCCATCAGTCCGGGAACCGAGCTTTGCATGCGATAAGCCATCTCGTATTGGGACACGCGAGTTTCAATTTCCGGGTCGCCGTACTTTTCCACCAGCAGGCGATTCAGCTTGGCGACGCCATCCAACATGCGCCGCCGCGTGGTGGGACTGATTCCCGGCGGGTTGGAGAGATAGAGCACGGGGTCGCCCCCGGCATGGAACTTCACTCCCTGGTACTTGGAAGGCAGGAAGCCATTGCCCCAAAGGCGCGAAAACAGGGGCTGGTCAGGGTTCAGGGCGTTGGCCTGCGAAATCATGACCACGAAGGCGGGCAGGTTCTGGTTCTCGCTCCCCAAACCGTAGGTGACCCACGACCCCATGCTGGGGCGGCCCGGCTGTTGGAAGCCCGTTTGAATAAACGTAATTGCCGGATCGTGATTAATCGCGTCCGTATAGACGGTTCGGATCATTGTGATATCGTCCGCAATCTTCGCGTGGTGCGGCATCAGGTCACTTATCATCACGCCGGACTTCCCTGCCGGGGAAAAGTTGAAGATGGAGGGCGCCACTGGCAGAGTCGACTGTCCGGAAGTCATGCCGGTGATGCGCTGGCCCATGCGGACCGAATCCGGCAGATCGGTGCCCTTCATTTTGGCGAGGACCGGCTTATGGTCAAACAAGTCGATCTGCGAGGGAGCGCCGGACTGGTGCAGGAAGATGACCCGCTTGGCTTTGGGGGCAAAGTTGGGGAAGCCCTGTAATCCCCCCGTCTTGGGATCAAAGCCTTCACCCGCGGCAAAGCCGTCCTGCGACAGCAGCGACGCGAGGGCCGGGATGCCCAAGGCAATCCCCGCAGTGCTCCGGCGGAAGAAATGGCGCCGGGTCATGGAAAGCGCAAGGTCTTTTCCGCTCGTGCTTTTCGAATCCATCATGGGTCACATCCTAACCTTGAGACAGTTCACATAAGAGGTTTGAGAAGATCATACGTCACTTGGTTCCCGACTGACCCCCTCACCCCCACAACAAGCAGAACGTGGGGCCCCCTTCTCCGTCGGCTGACGGACTGGTGAATACGCCGGTTGCGGTCCACCCTCTCCCCCAAAGGGGCGAGGGGAGCAAATTCAAATCAACTCCCCCCTCGCC
>JARLGN010000062.1 GCA_031292775.1 Acidobacteriota bacterium
GAAGTGGAGAGTTCGCTGGCAGTTCTGGGCCCGGCGGCGTGCGAGATGATGGTGGAAGCCAATCCCCGCAACTTTGCCGTCCGCGTCAAGATGGCGGATTCCCAATACGGCAAGGATTCCATGGAACTGGAAGTGGAACTGGGGGGCATTGTGCTGGAACACCTGCGTGCACGGGATCCGAGCGTGCGCGTCAAGCTGAATGACCCCGAGGTGACCTGCCAGGTGGAAGTTGTCCCCGGGAAAGCGTTGATCTATGCCCGGCGCGTGCAAGGTCCCGGCGGCCTGCCCGCGGTGACCAGCGGACGCCTGGTGGCGCTGCTTTCCGGGGGGTTCGATTCTTCCGTGGCCGCCTACAAAATGATGCGGCGGGGCTGCCACGTCTCCTTTGCGCATTTCTTCGGCACCCCTTCGCCCTCGCACAATCCCTCCACCGGGGTTGCGCAAGACCTTGTCCGCACGCTTACGCCCTATCAATTCACTTCGCGCCTGTTTCAGATTCCCTTTGACGCCATCCAGCGCCAGATTGTGGCGAAGGCTCACGAAAGTTACCGGGTGTTGCTCTATCGGCGAATGATGACCCGCATTGCCCGGGAAATTGCCCGTGCCGAGCGTGCCCGCGGCCTCGTGACCGGCGATAGCGTCTCCCAGGTGGCGTCACAGACTCTGCATAACCTTATGGCGATCGATCAGGGGGTTGACCTGCCGGTTTACCGTCCGCTTGCCGGCGACGACAAGGCGGAAATCATACGCTTGGCGCGGCAGATTGGGACTTACAGGATTTCCTGCGAGCCCTTTGAAGATTGCTGCCCGCGATTCATGCCGCGCTCACCCGCAATTTTTGCCCGTCCCTACGAATTGGATGAAGCCGAGCGCCACCTGGATACTGATGCGCTGGTACGCCTGGGCCTGGAGGGCGTTACTTGCATCGATTACAAGTTTGAGCGGGGGGAAATTACCACCCGCGATGTTCTGCCCCGCCGGATTGAGAAATGGCTGGCAGCAAAGAAACCTGCCGAGGGGCAACCGGCAGCCCACGACACGGCTTCCAAGTAAGGGAAATTTGACGTAGCGGTGGCCATCTGGTGGGGTAAATTCGCCGCTACATCAAATTGCCCCACCGACCGTCAGTAAGCGCTTCCCCATGGATGTTCATTGACGGGTTTCGGGGCGATTCCTATAATTGTCTGCTTCAGACGGAGTCATCCTATGATGAAAAGAATTCTAATTATCCTGCTTGCGCTCTGCGCCGTTCCGGAATGGCTCCCGGCGCAAGCGGCAAAGCCTGCCGCACCCTCTCAGGGCCTGCAGGAGATCCCCACCAGCACCCAGCCCATCCGGTCGCATGTTTACCTGGTTAACGTGCCCTTGACGGTGACCGACAAGAAGAATCGTCTGGTCATCATGATGACGAAGGATGACTTTAACCTTTCCGAGGACGGCAAGGGCCAGACGATCCAGTATTTCAGCCGTGAAACGGACCTGGCGTTGCGCATCGGCCTTCTTATTGATACCAGTAATAGCATTCGTGACCGCCTGTATTTTGAGCAGCAAGCGGCCACCGATTTTCTCGCTGACACCATCCGTAAGGGAAAGGACAAGGCTTTTGTGGTGGGTTTCGACGTGGAGCCGCAACTGATTCAGGATTACACCGACAACGTGGAGCAACTCTCCAATTCCATTCGCGGCTTGCGGGCGGGTGGCGTCACCAGCCTTTACGACGCCATATACTTTTCCTGCAAGGAGAAACTGCTCTTCTTCCCGCCGCCTGAGCCCTATCTTCGCCGCATGATGATTGTGGTCAGTGATGGTGAGGACAACCGGAGCGAACACTCACGCGAGGAAGCGCTCGCCATGGCGCAACGGGCGGAGGTGACGATCTTTGCCATCAGCACCAACCGCAGCGGGACGGAGCAGCGCGGCGACAAGGTGCTGAAGGAGTTCGCGCGGGAAACCGGCGGCCACGCTTATTTCCCGTTTGAAGCCATCGATCTGGCGGCGGATTTTCGAGCGATTGCCAGCGATCTGCGTACCCAATTCCTGCTCAGCTATACTTCCACGAATACCGCCCGGGACGGGACTTTCCGCAATATCTCGATTCTGCCCGTTGATAAGACCCTGCACGTTCGCGCCAAGTCCGGTTACTTCGCACCTTCACAATAGTTAGCCTTCCGGTGCGTAGTATCCGCGCCGGGCGCTCACCTTGCCGTTCCCGGAGCGCACTTTGACTTCAATCTTACGGAAAGTCCCGTCAAGTTTGTTGTTGGTGGGCGTGTAACCCAGCAGGTACTGGGTGCGCAGTTCGTTGGCAATCTGTTGGAATGCCACCGAGGTATCATTGGCATTCTTGGCTTTGATGACCCGGCCCCCGGTTTCGTCTGAGAACTTCCGCAGCACCGAATCGCCGTTATAGCCCATGCCGCCGTAGAAAGCCCGGTCGCTGATATCGATTGAGTAGATGATGATGTCTGATTTTTGTGCGGCCTCGAGTGCGGTCTCCAATTTGACTCTGCTTCCCTGGTCCTCACCGTCCGTCAGCAGGATCAGGACCTTGCGGCCCACTTCGTTCTTCAACAATTCGTGCGCCGAGAGGTAGACCGCGTCGTAAAGGTGCGTCGCCCCACCCGAATCGCCCGAGGGAAAAGTTCCCCGGGTGCGGACGCCTCCTCCGTTGATCACATTCTCTTCAATGGCCTTGTCCAGCAGATGCATGTCCGCAGTGAAGTCCTGAAGAAGCTCCACCTCCACATCGAAGTGCATAACGAAGGTGAGGTCTTTGGGCCGCAGGACTTCCCGCAGGAAAGCTTCCGCCTCCCTCTTCTCCACATCCAGCACGCGGCCCTGGCTGGGACTGGTATCCACCAGGATGCCCAGGGTCAGCGGCGTGTCAGCTTCGCGCGAAAAATAGCGGATTTGCTGCTCTTTCTGGTCTTCTTCCACCAGAAAATCTTCTTTGTTGAGGTCGGGAATCAAGTGGCCGTTCTTTTGGCGCACCACCGCATAGATGCTCACAACCTCAATGTTGACCTTCAGGGTTGAACCGGGCGGAGGGAGTTCCTGCTTCTCCTGCGCGCCGGCAAAAGAGGCCGCCGGCACCAGAAGGCAGACTGCGCAAACGATATTCCGCATAATTTTCGAGAGATGTGGGGAAGAGATGTGATCGATGTTCATGGTTGTCCTCGGGGGCGTCCTTGACCCTTTTGCGTTGGATGCAAATTATTTGCCGCGCGTCGAACCCGATTTTTCGTTCCTTCCCTGCGGATAATAGCTTCCATTCGTTTACCGGCAACCGATTCTGCCGCGAGAGTGAATTGAAAAGATGCCGAACATTGCTTGCAGCCGCTGGTAATGCGGCTCCGAACGATGTCTCATCGGTCATTAATGGCGAAAATTTCGCATCATATCGCCGCGTCGTGATCAAAATATTTCCTTCATGCTTCACTTTTTCGACGTCAACAATCACTTTCCTCTTGACAAGATAATTCGGTTACTCTAAACATGATGATTGAATACGCGCTCCGCTCAGCACTGCTGACCGGAAAATCTTAAAAGCTCGGAGGAGAATAGAATGGCAGCGAAAAAGAAAGCAAAGAAGAAGCGGTAAGATTCTTTCGGAAGTCCGAAAGGAACTCTCGGGGGTGCAGCGATGCACCCCCGAAGTTTTTTAGGGGCATGCATTTTGATGGATTAACCGCATCGCCGGAACCCCTTCCCCACCCCTTCCAGCCAGTCCCAGCGCGCCTCTGACGCAACTCCCCTTGCTCGTAATGCCGCCGGGAACTCACTCCTTCACGTCTTTTTCAGGCGCCTCCAGCATGCGCGGGACCTCATCCACGGGCTCAAGTTCGGTAATCTCCTCGCCTGCCGACGCTCCCAATTCCTTGAACTTCCGCGCCGAAACCAGTATGCGGCTTTCCATTGAACCCACCGCCTTGTTATAGGAATCCACCGCGCGTCCGATCGACGAACCCACATTTTGGAAGTGTCCCAGGAAGGTTTTCAGCCGGTCGTATAACTCTCTGCCCAGTTCGCTGATTTGTGTGGCATTCTGGGTAATCTTCTCCTGCTGCCAGAGGTAGGCTGCCGAGCGCAACAACGCGATGAGGGTTGTCGGGGTGGCCAGCACCACTTTCTTCTGCATCCCATCGTCCATCAGTTCCCGGTCCTGCTCCAGGGCGGCGCTGAAAAACGATTCCCCCGGCAGGAATAGCACCACCAATTCCAGTTCGGGGCCGACTTGCTCCCAGTATTTGCGTTCGGAAAGCTGATTCATGTGGCCGCGCACCAACTGGCCGTGGTTTGCCAGCGCCTTGGCCCGCTCTTCTTCCGGTTTTTTCGGGTCCACCGCGTCGATAAAGGCTTGCAAAGGCACTTTGGCGTCCACGGCAATGCGGCGATTGCCGGGAAGATTCACAATCATGTCAGGCCGCTGCCGCCCGGATTCCGTGTTGATGGTCTCCTGCTCCGTGAAGTCGCAATGCTCCGACATGCCAGCCAGTTCCACCACCCGGCGCAAAGTCAGCTCACCCCATCGGCCGCGAGCTTTGAGAGGTGAACTCAAGGCGCTCGCCAGATGCTTGGTCTCTTCCTCCAGCCGCCGGTTGGCCTCACCCAGCGTGCGCAGTTGCTCATCGAGCGTGCCATAAGCCTTCTGCCGGGCCTTTTCCATCTCCAGAATCTGGTGTTCATACCGGCCCAATGAATCCTTAAGGGGATTGATGAGGCCATCAATTGCCTTCTGCCGCGTTTCCAGATCGCCCCTGGCTTGCGCCTGCAAGGTTTCAAACTGACTGCGCGCCAGCGTAATGAACGACTGGTTGTTGTTCTTAAGCGCGTCGGCGGAAAGCGCCTGGAATGTCTCTGTCAGGCTCTTCTTTGCTTCCTCCAGAAGTTTCTTCTGTGCCTCCAGGTTCGCCTGGGCCTCGCGCAGCTTGGTTTCCGCGGCCACGCGCATTTCGCCTTCGATCTTCAGGCGATCGCGCAATTGCCTGGAATCTTCGGCTGCGGCCCTGGCGTTTTCCAGTTCTGTTTGCGCCTTGACCTTCTGCTCGCTCTCTTCGCGGATCTTTTGCTGAAGCCCGCCCATCTCCCGCTCGCGGCCATCCAGCGTGGTTTGGAGGGTGCTTACGCGCGCGCGGACCTCCTGCAACGTACCTTCAGCAGCCTTCACACGGCCTTCCGCGTCTACCTGCGATTTCACCAATTCCGCATGGGAGCGTGCGGCCGCCAGCAGCCAGCCAATCGCCATGCCTAACACTACGCCAAGCAAAACCAGTAGGAATGAATTCATAGGAAACTCCCTTTGCCCCAAATCAACCCAGCATGAATCTACTTCCCTCGCCCCCTTGGGGGAGAGGGTGGCCCGCAACCCGCGCCCTCATCAGCGGGGGCGGGACGGGTGAGGGGGTCAGTACCAACCTGAACGAAGATGTGAATGATTAAACAATCTCACGCAAAGACGCCAAGGCGCTAAGACCGCAAAGAATTATCGTTCTGTTTTCCGGGAACAGATGATAGCTGAAATCGGTGGCTTTCCGCTTCTGCCATGAATTCAACACCAAAACTAACGAATCTACTTCCCTCGCCCCCGAGGAATCCATTTGTCAGAGCCGCAAAAGCCAGTTGTGTATCAAGCGTGCAATGCGCTATGCTTGGCAGTGTTTCCGTAGGCCCGAGTGTCTTGACCC
The DNA here is from genome assembly GCA_031292775.1 of Acidobacteriota bacterium. Lineage (GTDB taxonomy): Bacteria > Acidobacteriota > Terriglobia > UBA7540 > UBA7540 > Bog-366. The sequence goes on from JARLGN010000062.1 coordinate 5,685, forward strand.
CCTCACCCGTCTCGCCCCGGCTGGTGAAAGCGCCGGTTGCGATCCACCCTCTCCCCCAAGGGGGCGAGGGACGTAAATTTGAATCAATATGGCTTCCAACCGCCCGTACGTCTCGGAGACTCGCGTTTCCAAACAGGTTCCTTAATTCAAAATCCAAAATCACAACTCCAAAATCAAAACGTTTCCTCATGCGCCGGGCAAATCAGCTCGAAATCGCAATACTTGCAGGCAAAACCCCGCTTGGGTGGAAACAATTGTTGCCGGATTTGTGCGGCCACATTGCGGATCTCGCCGATCACCAATTCCAGGTCCTTGGACGTGCGCACCGTGCGTACCGCCTCGTTATTCGTCAGGCTATAGAAGGTAAGCTTGGTGGGGTTGAGGTGCATCTGGTCTCTTGCCGCCAGGGCGTAAACGGAGAGTTGAAGGCTCTTGTCGGCGTCTTTCTGCGTTGGAGGCCGCCCGGTCTTATAATCCACCAGCTCCACGGAATGGTCGGGTAGAGGATTAATCTGGTCGATGCGCCCCTCCAGCACCACATCGCCCAGGTCAAGCGAGAAATGCGCCTCCGCGGCGGTGGGAAGAATCGTGAAGATTTCGTTCCGGCTCACGAAAACGCGCAGTTGCTCGGCTCCCGCCTTCTTATAAGCCTGTTCCTGGTAATCATCCTCAAAGCCCGCACCTTTCCAGATCTCCTCAAAATGAGCGTAAAGTGTTTCAAATTTCACCGGGCCTTGCCGCCGCAACTCGAAATAGTGCCGCACGCACTGGTGCATGATGTTGCCGAAGGTCAGCGCCGGCTGCGGCCCCGTGGGAATCTTCAAATAGTGGCTGAACATGAATTTCTGCGGGCAGGTGTCAAACGTTTCAATGGCCGAAGCACTGAGTTGAAGCTTTTCCTCCGGCTTGATGGCCGAAGTGCGGCCGGCCCACTCGGCTAGAGGGGGATAGATCCCCGGCGCGGTCGTGGAATCGCCAAACAAGCTGCCCTGTGGCTTTGGGGTGGACGGAGCTTCATGGGGCACCTGTTGCGCCCTCGGAGCTTCCGCAGGCTGCTCTGGTACCACAGGAACCTGTATACGCTCAATGTCGCGCGCTTCCACCACGGGACTGGAGGTGAGGTCAGTAATAAACACTGAGGGTTTCTTGGCCGTCTTCGCCACGCTGGAAACGTACAGCCGGTTTTCCGCGCGCGTAAGGCCGACGTATAACAATCGCCGCTCCTCCTGCTCGTGAATGTTGGCAGGCGGTGGTGGACCCTTGCGCAAGGCATCGGGAAATTCAATGACGGGCTTCTGCTCAGTATGAGGGAACCGCCGCGGCGCGACACTGAGGATGAATACCACCGGAAATTCCAGCCCTTTGGCGGCATGCACGGACATCATTTGCACCGCGTGCGCGCTGTTTTCAGGCTCGGGAGCTTCGATTTGCCCGCCCGCCTCGCGGAAATACTGAAAGTACTCCCAGAAGGCGTCCAGCTTCCACGATTCGCTTTTCCCTTCCCACTTCTCCAGGAATTTCCGGAAGGCTTCCACATACCCGCCATCGGGGTCCTGGGGAATGAAACTCAGTTCCAGACGGCCGATTAACCGTTGCAGCAGCGCCGTCACGGGGGCGTGCTCGGCATATTTATGCAATTCGGCCAGCAGGCGGCCCAGATCCGGCCAGCCCGTGCCCTCCAGGCGGTTCGCGTCGCCCGACTTTTGCCACGATTGCAGAACGTCGTAGAGCGAGCAGTGGTCGCGCAACGCCTGCTTGCGAGCTTCCAGGGCCAACTCCTCCGGGAAATTCCATCGCGGCGTCAGCAGCACGCGCGTCAGGCTGACGTTGTCGTGTACGGAGTGGACGACGTTCAGGTACGCCAACAGATCGCGCAGGATGACACTGGAAAGAATCGACAGACCGCGAATGGCAAAGGGGATCTTCTTGCGGCGGAACTGCTCCACTAGCGGATCGCGGTACCCATGCGCGCGGTAGAGCACGGCGATATCGCCCGGCGGCGTTTTTTGCTGGATCAACCGCGCCACCTCGTCGGTAATCCATGCCGCTTCACTCAGGAAGTCAGGCGATTGCAGCAGGTAAACGGGGGCGCCATCCTCCCTGGTTGTCTTAAGTTGGGGCTTCGCCTCGTAACGGTCGTTCTTGCCAATCAGCACATCCGCTACGCGCAGAATGCGTTTGGTGGAGCGGAAATTGGTGTCGAGAAAAACCGTTTCGTGCCCGGCAAAAGCTTCATCAAACATCTTGAATGCGCCGTGCGAGGCGCCGCGAAACCGGTAGATGGCCTGATCGTCGTCACCCACGGCGGTGATATTGAAGGGCGGCTTCACCAGACGCTTCAACAGCTCCACCTGGGCGTAATTGGTGTCCTGGAATTCATCCACCAGCACATAGTGAAAGAGCTGGCGGTAGGATTCCAGAACCTCCGGCTCGCGATCGAAAAGGCGAACCGTTTCCGGAATCAGGCTGCCCAGGCTGGATGAACCGGCTTCCTCAATCAGCTTGCGGCTATTGCGGAAGACGCGCGCCAACTCCTGCTTTTTCTGGATATCCTGCTGCAACAGTGTGCGCTCAGCGGCGTCGAGGGAGGGGGAGATATCCTGGAACTCCTTTTCCATTGCCGCTACATAGACCTCAAAATCCGCCGGCTCAATCAGCTCATCCTGGCAGCGTGAAAAGAAATCGTTGAGCGAATGGAGAAACGCGCCCGGCTCCGCCAATTTTTGGTAGAACTGCAGTTCCAGGCTTTCCATGCGTTGCCGTAGGAAGATCCAAACATCAACTTTGTCGAGCAGCAAGCGCTCAAAATGCCGTTTCTTCAGCACTTCGAAACAGAACGCATGGAAAGTTGAAATTCGCGGCAGGGTCTCGATTTCGGGTAGTGCTTCGCGAACGCGGCGCTGCATTTCCCGCGCTGCTTTCTCGGTAAAGGTTAAGGCCAGGATGTTTTCCGGCTGAATCCCCGCCCCGGACGGCTCCTCGCTGCGGGGTGGCGGGATCTTGAAGTCGGGAAGCAGCGTCGGTTCTTCGGCTGCGGCGACCGATCCCGTCAGCAAGTGGACAATCCGCTGCGTAATGACGCGCGTCTTGCCGCTGCCCGGCCCGGCAATGATCAGCAACGGACCCTGACCATGCTCGACCGCTTTCGTTTGTTCGGGGTTCAGCTTAAAGGCTGGGCTCATCAACCCATTATTTCGCTAAGCAGCGCTGGGAAGCAAGCGGAGGGAATTGAATCATGTGGTCATCTGGTCATTTAAATGGCTCAATGGCGCAATCGCCCGATGGCCAGATCACCCGCGGACTTGGCTTGCACCCCCGCACCGTCTTCGATAAACTCGGGGTTAACCATGCGCGCCATGCTGCTGGAAAAACCGCGGCCGGCCGAGGAAAACCCTCTGCGGCTCGTCGAACTTCCCATGCCTGAGCCTGCCCCCGGGGAAATTCGCATCCGCGTGAGCGCCTGCGGCGTTTGCCATACCGACCTGCACATCGTTGAAGGGGATTTGACGCTGCCCCGGCACCCGTTGGTCCCCGGCCATCAAATTGTCGGCACCGTGGACGCTCTCGGTGCGGACGTCAGCGAATTCCGCATGGGCGACCGGGTGGGCGTTCCCTGGCTCTATTCAACGTGCGGCGAATGCGTTTACTGCCGCAAGGGCCTCGAAAACCTCTGCGACCGGGCGCGCTTCACGGGATTTCACGTGGACGGCGGCTTTGCCGAGGCAATGGTGGTTCCCGCTGCCTTCGCCTATGCGCTCCCCGCCAACTTCTCGGACCTGGAAGCCGCGCCCCTGCTCTGCGCCGGCGTCATTGGCTATCGCGCCATAAAACTTTCAAACGTGCGACCGGGCGAACGGCTGGGCCTTTACGGGTTTGGCGCCTCGGCGCACATTGTCATCCAGATTGCGCGTCATTGGAACTGTGAGGTTTGCGTTTTTACGCGCGCGGAGTCGCATCGCCAACTCGCCCGCAAGCTTGGAGCCGTGTGGACGGGCGTAGCGGGTGAGGCTCCACCCGCGCCGCTGGATGCTTCCATCATCTTTGCTCCGGCGGGCAAGCTCGTGCCCGAGGCCATGCGCGCTTTGCGTAAGGGCGGCACGCTGGCGCTGGCCGGCATTACCATGTCACCCATCCCCGAAATGGAATACCCGCTCCTTTATCACGAGCGTATCCTGCGCAGCGTGGCAAACAGCACGCGCGAGGATGTACGCTCCCTGCTTGACCTTGCCGCGGAGATTCCCGTGTGCACGGAAATTGAAGCCTTCCAGCTTCCCGAGGCGAATCGTGCTCTCCAAAACCTCAAAAGTAGTAAAATCCACGGCGCAGGCGTACTGGTCATCTGAAACCGCGCATTAAGAAGTCAAACTAAGCGCGCAATAAGGTGTGGTGCGGAACAGGGCACCGGTAATGGAGACTGCAACTATGTTTGGAATGTCGAAAGTGATTCGGTTCCTGCTCGTATACTTCATTACGTCAATCGCCATGGCCGGCCAGGTCAACCCCTTTTGTTCCAATTGTGAGGCGACGCGAGCCAACCTGCGCGACCTTTGCGATTACATCGTTAAGAACAAGCGCGACATGCCGACCATTTTCGTGGCCGGCTATTACATGCGCACGCTGGTGGCGGGTTATCAAATCCTGGGCGACCAACGCTACCTGGACGTTGCCCTGGCACACGGTGACGCTCTGCTGAAGAAGCAATTGCCAAGCGGCTATTGGGGCACCGGCTATGGCTCCATCTACCTGGCTGACACGGCCAACGCTCTGGGTGAAATCCTGGCTTTGCAGAAGCACGCCGGCCCGGAGCGCCGCGCTAATTACGTCGCGGCATTGCGCCGTTTCGTTCAAGCCATGGAGAGGGATCACCTCATCCTGCCCTCGGGAGCGCTCGGCACGGGTTTTCGCGCCAAAATCGACGGCACGATTACCAAGCGCTATGACGATGCCTACACGGTCTCATCCGCGCTGGTGGGCGGAGAGACCTTCATGTGGATGTACAAGGAGACCGGGGAAGAGAAGTACCAGCAGATGGGTTACAACGCCGTGCTGTGGGTGCTGAATACCATCCGCGAAGACGGCGTGATCCCCTACATCCTCCCCGGAGAGTACGCCGATCCGAAGGTGAAGGGCGACCCCGAGAACGACTTTAATCTTTGGGAGCGCCTCCCCTATACCAACGTGACCTACGTCGGCGAAGGTGTCGTCAACTTCGATCTGCATTGCGACAAACCCGCGTGGCGGGAAGAAGTTCATAAGAAATTCAAACCCGTCATTGAATTCGTGTTACGCACGCAAAACAGTGACGGCAGTTGGGGTAGTACAAAACCCATACAGCGGCCGGAGACCAATAAGAGTCCCTGGAATCACCGGCCCTATTCAGATCGCCGCCGCTCCGCGGGTGCAGTAAACGTCCTCACGTGGTGGTATCTCCACGTTGACAAGGACCCGCGAATCCTGGTGGCGGTTCGCAAGTTCGAAAGCTTCATCGACGATCCCAAGGCCGCGGCCGATTTCCTGATGCTGCACCGGACCACCGATCCCGATGCAAATGGGACCAGCGGGCAGCGCACGCACACCGACGGCGACGTCGCCACCGCGCTCACCGGCCTCGCCATCGCCAACATCCTCTCGCCCGGGATCGATTCCCAATGGTGACGCTCCCGGATTTCATTCAAGTTCATCAATTTCATTTACCGGAGCTCGCAAAATGGACAAACAACCTCGCCGCCGCTTTCTGAAACAACTTGGAACCGCAGGTGCGGCTGTAGCGCTTACCTCAACGGCGCTCCAAGGCACGCAGCCGAATCCTGTCGAACCTTGTTCCAATCTCGCTACGGCAGTCATTCCCCTGGAGAGTTGGTCGTTCGCCATCGATCCCAAAGGCGAGGGAGAGTCGCAGGGCTGGTTTAAATCGGCGAAGGATAGGCCATACACGCGGTCGGAGGTGACGGTTCCGCACACCTGGCAGGTTTCCGCAAAGAATGCGGAATACATGGGTGTCGGCTGGTACTGGACTGAGTTCGACGCCCCTTCACATTGGGCCGGCCAGTGCGTCCGAATAGAGTTTGAAGCTGTGTTCCACACCGCGAAGGTGTGGCTCAACGGCCATCTGCTCGGCGAGCATCGAGGGCGGGGATATACGGCATTTACCTTTGACGCCACACCTGCCCTGCGGTTTGATCAGCGGAATTCTCTCGTCGTCAAAGTTGAAAACTCCTTTAACGGCGACATGCTTCCACGCAACCAATCCTACGACTGGGCGCAGGACGGCGGCATTACTCGCCCCGCAAGTTTGCTGGTTACTCCCAGCACATACATTGATCGCCTTTGGATCGACGCCGCGCCGGACCTCGATGCCGGCCACACCTCGCTGAATATTCGCGCGACGGTTCGAAACGCAGGCGATAGAGCGCAGACACTGGCCTTTGCCTACCAAATACACGAGGAGGGCTCAGGAACGGCACTGGCGCGCGTCCAGAAGGCCGCAGAGATACATCTTGAACCAGGGGCGGCCCATGATGTGAAATTGACCTCCATTGATCTTCCGCTGAAGCTCTGGCATTTCGATCATCCGCATCTGTACCAAGCCACCGTCGAAATCAGCCAAGGCGGCAAGCCCGTTCACAGTTTCACCCAGACCTTCGGCTCCCGCAAATTTGAAGTTAAAGACACGGGATTCTACCTTAACGGTGAGCGCGTGTGGCTGATGGGCGTGGAACGCATGGCGGGAAGCAATCCCCAATATGGCATGGCGGAGCCCGCGGCATGGATTACGCACGACCACGAGGACATGAAGGAACTCAACTGCGTCTTTACGAGGGTCCATTGGCAGCAGGACAAGCGCGTACTCGACTATTGTGACCGCCACGGCATCCTGTTCCAGGAAGAGGTTCCATCGTGGGGACGAGGAACGTTCGAAGGGATGACGAACGAGCCCACGCCGGAAATCATGCAAAACGGCCTCGAACAACTACGCGAGATGATCGCTCGAGATGGCAACCACCCTTGCATCGTCTCCTGGGGGCTCTGCAACGAGGTCGATGGGCACAACCCTGTTTCGCGCGTGTTCATCCAGCGAATGGCCGAAGTGGCGCGCCAGCTTGATCCGCACCGCCTGCTGACTTATGCCTCGAACTCGCTTCAGCATACCCCCGGTGAGGACGCTGCGGGCTTGCTCGACTTCATCGAGTGGAATGAGTATTACGAAAGCTGGTACCCAGGGAGCCCTGATTCCGTCCGGCGCAACCTGCAACTCATCCACGAGGCATTTCCCAACAAGCCGGTGGTGATTTCTGAATACGGGTATTGCGAGTGCAAGCCTGACCGGCTGGGAGGCGATGCCCGGCGCACGGAAATCATGCGGGCTCACACTCAGGCCTGCCGCGAGTCCGATTTTGTGGCGGGAACGATTTTCTTCGATTACAACGACTATCGCACCCACATCGGCGATAAGGGAATAGGGCCGCTGAAGCAGCGCGTGCATGGCGTCGTGGATCTGTTCGGCAACCGCAAGCCCTCATTCGAAGCGCTGCGCCAGGAATCGAGCCCGGTGGAAAGCCTGAACCTCACCGCCGCGGAGGGTTCTCTGAGCGCCACTGTGACCGCGCGCAAGGCTCTGCCCACCTATACATTGGAAGGCTATACCCTGCGCTGGATTGTCTTCGGATTTGACGACCTGCCCATGGAACAGGGTTCGATGGCGCTTCCCAAGCTCTTACGGGGGGAGCAAGCCACCCTTCGCATTGAGTTTCAAGAGAAGCATCCCACGCGCGTGCGGGTTGATGTGATGCGCCCAACCGGATTTTCCGCCGTCACCGCGTGGTGGAAGAATGCCTAATTACTGCCCGCGACGATCTTGACACCATCGCGGTGCTGGAGATGGAAGAACGATAAAGAGATCGGGCCATTGAGGGATCGGGTCATCTGGCCATCGGATCATCGGGTCATTGAGTGATTGGGCGATTTGCGAAGTCAGCAAATTGGTTTACCTCAGTCAGAAGACGAATCGATTTGCTTGGCCGAAAGGTTTTCAATGACCCGATGGCCAGATGATCCGATGACCCGATCCCTCAATGACCCGATGATCCGATGGCCAGATGACCCGATCCCCTTTTACTCTTCGCTGCTTTTTTCCGGCTCCTTGGCTTTGCGGCGCGCGGGTGCCTTGCGCTTCGTGGTGGTCTTCGCCGCCGCTTTAGGAGCGCGTGGCTTGCGCGGTTTGCGCTGAGGCGCGGCTTCCACTTCAGCCACAACCTCTTCAATCACCACGGCCGGGACCGGCTCCGGAGGCTCGGCGATCTCCTCCGGCAGCTCTGCGGACTCCCAGTTCACGTCGGTTTCGACCGGCGTAATGAGGTCCGGTTCCAGCCCGGCGACTTCAAGTTCCGGCGGTACCTCGGTCGAAACCTCTGCCGGTGTAAAGGGTGCCGCCGCGGGAGTTGGGCCGCCGGCGGGGAATACGCGCCACACGCCCTTACGGTCGCGATGCAAGCGCAGCCATCCTTCGCGCTGGGCCTGGTGCAGAAGATCGAGCAGGCCGCGAAATCCTGACCGCTCGTCCACCGCACTCCCGGCCGCGCGCAAAAGCTGCCGAATCTGGCGCAGGTAGACCGGACGGTTGGGCGCCTTCTCAAAATGGCCGGGTAAAGCCTGCCGTAACGCCGCCAGGGATTCCTCCGTGCTCGGGGATGGAGGCAGAGGCGCCACCACCGCAGGAGTCGGCTCAGCGCTAACCACAGCCGCCACCGGAGGCTCACCGGTTGAAACGTCACTGATGGTAGCTTCCGCGGTTGGGGTTTCGGCCGGCGCCACCGGTTCAGTCTCCGCCACTGCGGCAGCTTCCGTCGTCGGCTCAGCAGAGGCTTCGCGAGCGGCCTCGCCCTCCACCACCTCGACGAGATAACCCTGATCAGTCCGGCGCATTTCCACCAGACCCGCCTTGCGGAGTTTTTGGATGAATTCCAGGAACGATCCGGCGCCGTAGTCGCGCTCGCTGAACGTGGCATCGAGCTGCAGCAGGGTGCTTTTCAGCAGGCCAAGCTGCGGGGCAACCTCGCGCTCCGCCAAAATCTGCAGCGCGCGCTGAATGTTCGGCATTGCCGTGGACAACGCGCGTCCCTCCGCGCTGCGCCCCGCGGTACGCTGGGTGCGCGCCGCGCGAGCCCCGTCACCGCCCGTCTTCAGCAGATTCTCGTAGGAAATGAACTCGTGGCAGTTTCTCTGCAGAATGCCGGAGGTAAACTGGCGCCCGCCCACCACGAACACCCGCTTGTCATATTGCTTCAGCTTTTCCACCAGCGCGATGAAGTCGCTGTCGCCGCCAACGATAACAAAAGTGTTGATGTGGTCGAGGGTAAAAGCCATTTCCAGCGCGTCGAGCGCCAGGTTGATGTCCGCGCCATTCTTGTCGCCGCGCGGCGTCACACTGCGTTGCACCATGTGGATGGCATGTTGCGTCATCTGGCGGCTATATTCGCTGGCGCGCGGCCAATCGCCATAAGCGACTTTGCTGACCACTTCGCCCCGCTCTTTAAGCGCTTCGAGAACAATGGAAACGTCAAAATCCTTCCCGAGAGTCTCCTTGACGCCAATCTGGATGTTGTCAAAATCAATGAATACTGCAATCTTCAGTCTTTCTTCTGCCACAAATCCTTCTTTCACCTGGGTCGCTGCCCGGGCTCATGCCGTGCTGCCTTCCCTCAGGAGGTTACTTTGACCCCCCTTATAATACTCCCATAGTTCACTTCTTGGCACTTCCTGAATTTGGGCGTGTCTCGGTTTGACCGCATAGCGGCGAGTTTACCCCGCCAACTGGCGGCGTCCCAATAAGGTCGGGATGAAGGCCGCCGCCCCTGCGACGACTAATCCCATGGTTGCCAAACAGCATGGACACATCGTTCACCTCCTCAGGTTGCCCCGCTTGGCTCGCGAAGTCTGACCGCTAAGCCGCCTCCATAGGGGTGACGTGTGAAGAGGAGTAATTTCGACAGAGGAAGGATGGAAAAATTAAGTATGCGGGCTATGGAGTTTCTACATTTCCGGTTCGACACCACCCCGCCGCAGGCGTCGCCGACCGTGGGCCCTTGCACTTTAGGCAGAAGGATTGCTGGGGCGCAATGGTCATTGGAGCCGGTCCATTGAAGAAAAGTCCGCACTCAGCAAATCACTCACTGTGGCTTCTTGATGCCTAGCCCTTTGGAAATTCCGGCTCGTCACGTCTAAGGTGCCAGACGTGAAGAATCTCCACGCGGTGTAAAGGTTCGCCGGCGTCGTAGAAAATCCGGTAGGAACGAAAGACGATTTCGCGCAGCGTCCCTTTCGCGCCGCGCGGATAGGTGGGCCCAATAAAGGGGAAGGATTCCAGAACGTGTACGTGTTCGAGGATGCCCCGCCCGAGGCGGAGGGCTGCTTGCAGGTCGTCCTGGGCGACGTAGGAGCAAATGTCCTGGAGGTCGGCTATCGCCGCATCTGACCAGACTATCTTGAATTCCATGCTGTGGCCCAGGACTCCAGCAGTTTCTCCGCTTCCTCGTGAGTCTTGGTGCGGCCCGCCGCAATGTCTGCACGTCCGCGCCGGATGGACGCCATGATGCGCAACTCTTCGCTGATTTCTTCCAGCGTCGCGCCTTCCGGGAGTCTCTGAAGCGCGTCAATTACCGCCTGCTTATCCGTCATAAACGCGATACTACCGTTTCCCCAGGCATAGTGCAAGGGGATGGGAATTGCGTGCAACCACAATAGCTCCGGCTATTCCGCATGGGCGGCGGAACCGATTTGGTTGCTGCTGGCAGGCTATTGAGTTCCCTCTTCTTGGGATTCGATCCTGCTGGTACAATCGCCGGGTGTCGGTTTGTGCGCACGCGAGGGAATGAGTGCCGGCGGGCGAAGCGCAATCATACAGAGGAGTATAACGTGAGTGATCAAGGGGAAGACTTTGCCGCAATGTTCGAGGCTTCGGTCCAGGCCAAGCGCCTCGATCAGGGCGAGTTCGTTGAGGGCAGGATCGTCTCGATCGGCCCGGAGGTGGCGTTAGTCGACGTTGGCCGCAAGGGTGAGGCCGTCATGGCTATCGCCGAACTGAAGAACGCCGACGGCGAGATTGAGGTCAAGCTGGGCGACCTGGTTCAGGCGATGGTGGTATCAACCTCAGGCGGGCTGACGCTCTCCCGAAGGCTGGGGGGGTCGGCCGCGAGCGATCAGCAGTTCGAAGTCGCCTTTCAAGGCGGCCTGCCGGTGGAAGGAAAGGTGGAACGGCAGATCAAGGGCGGCTACGAGGTGCGCCTCGGCCGGCGTCGCGCCTTCTGCCCGATTTCCCAGATCGACCTCCGCGGTGCCGACGCGGCGGTGCACGAAGGGCATGTCTACCAATTCCGCATCATTGAGTACAAGGAGGGCGGCGAGAACATCGTCGTCTCCCGGCGCGCTCTCCTCGAGGAGGAACAGCGCGCAAACGCCGCCAAGATCCGCGATAGGATCGTCACCGGCGCCGTAATCACTGGCCGTGTCACCTCCGTCCGCGAGTTCGGCGCGTTCATCGATCTCGGCGCAGGTGTCCAGGGCCTCCTCCACGTGTCCGAGATGGCGTGGTCCCGCGTGTCGAACCCGGCGGAGATTGTCAAACCGGGCGAGGAGATCACCGTCAAGGTTCTGCGCGTGGACGAGGGAAAGCAGAAGATTTCACTCGGGTTGAAGCAGCTCTCCGCCGATCCCTGGTCGAGAGTGGCTGAGACGTACAAAGTGGGCCAACGGCTGCCTGGTCGAATCACGCGCGTCGCGCAGTTCGGCGCGTTCGTGGAGCTTGAGCCGGGCGTCGAGGGGCTGGCCCATGCTTCCACGTTCGAGCCCACCGGACGATCGGGGGGCTGGATGGGTGAGGTCACGGCAGGCATGACCGGCACCTTCGAGATTCTCTCGATCGACCTCGAGCAGAAACGGATCGGCGTGGCGCTGGTTCCGGAAGGCTCGGCGGGAACCGAGGGAGCTGCGGGAGCCCGGCCGGACATCGTTGTGGGCGCGCGCCTGACGGGAAAGGTGGAGCGACACGAGAACTTCGGCGTGTTCGTCTTCCTGGCCCCCGGCCGTACCGGCGTCATCCCCTTGAGCGAAACCGGCATCCCGAAGGAAGGCGATGTGCGGCGAGCCCTTCCGGTGGGGGCTGACGTTGAGGTGATCGTGCAGGAAGTTGATCCGGCAGGCCGGCGCATCCGCCTGAGCGCGAAGGCCGTGGCGGAAGCACGCGAGGCCGACGAAGTGCGCGAGTGGACGGAACAGAATGCCGCTCCCGCCGACGAAGGCTCCGGGACACTCGCCGACAAGCTGCGCTCGGCGTTCAAGTCACTGGGGAAGTGAGACTCTCACCGTACCGCCGCTTGGTGCTTCCGCCAGTCCGAATTTAGAACCCTAGAGGCC